>NZ_DBHHGF010000008.1:0-106692 GCF_057238325.1 Olegusella sp.
AAAACTGTCCTTAAATCTCCTCTTGAAAATGCTTGACAAGCCATAGCTGGTCTCCCTTCTGCAGCATTTGCTGCTTTGCGGATGTGCAGCAGTGTACTCCCCTACTCCCAGCCTGCCGGTAGACGAAACAGTCTTGAAAATCTTTGAAGAAATACGAGGAAAGGAAAGCATATGGCACAATAACTTCCGCAACACAAAAATCAAGTGGGCTAAAGGTGGCTGCAAGCAACATAAGGAGGCGACGTGGCAAAGCAAAACGCGCAGGAAACTATGAATCTCTCCTTAAGAGAAGAAGCTCTACACGCCGAATTTTTGCTGCTTGCCCAACCCATACTTGCCTCCGCACGAGTGCCGCAGATGGCTCAGTTTATCCAGCACGGCACAACGAATACCCTAGAGCATGTAGAAGCTGTGGCATGGCAAGCCTTCAAACTAGCACGTCGCTGGCATATTTCTTGCAATGAGCATGCTTTGGTACGTGGTGCCATTTTGCACGACTACTACCTCTACGATTGGCACGAACCTGGACATTCCAAACTACATGGCTTTCGTCATCCAGGATTTGCTCTTGCCAATGCGCTGGAAGATTTTGAGCTTAGTGATATCGAAAAAGATTTGATTGCCCATCATATGTGGCCACTAACACCTTGCCCGCCACACCACCGCGAAGCCTGGCTCGTATGTCTTGCTGACAAAATGGTTTCGACTCGCGAGACCATTGCAGGACGCATGCGACAGTCATAGCCACACTAATAGCCAACTGTACAGGGAATTCCCAAGGCTTCTACCTGTGACTTTATCCTGTCAAGCACTTCGGGTCCTACATGAACGATACCTTCCACAGGCGTGCCGCGGGATATGGCATAAATAGTAGCCGACTGAGGTTTGATATAACGAAGGGCCTCAAGCCAAGGTTGTACATATTTGGGAGTTGTATTATCCAGATCTTGTCCTCGATAGCTACCCCTCATAAAGGCTGTCTGCACAATTACCCGTCCATGGAAAGCCGCAAGTGCTTCAATTACGCGCTGTACGTCATAACTACCCGTGGGACGATTGACCAGCCTAATGTAGGGCATATCTACAGTGTCAAGCTTCTGAATATTATCGTCTAGCTGCAGTAGGGCATCGTGAATACGCGGAACATGTGCCAAGGTACCATTACTCAATACTGCAAGCCTTGCCTTTGGGGCAAGCTGATTGCAAAGATTCGCCGCTGCATTAACCACCTGGGGAAACTCTGGATTTGCTGTTGGCTCACCATTTCCCGCCAGCGTAATCACATCAGGCAGTAAATCTTTGGCTGCCATCTCGCGAAGCTTTTTCTCCAAAGCATCTGCCAACTCTGCTGCTTTGGGATAAGCAGCACTTGTTTTGCGTTCGGCGTTCGAACCATTTTCGCAGTATATACAGTCAAAATTGCAAATCTTGCCATCTCCTGGCATGAGATTAAGACCGAGGGAAATACCCAGTCTGCGGCTGTGTACAGGACCAAAGACCAGTGGCGGATTAAGATAGGTTGCCAAAATGTCCTCCAATGCAATCTGCACAAGACTAGCTCACATCCGCAAAATTCGCACGTATTAGCTCTTGCGCCAAAACACTTTGCTCCGTATAGTAGTTAGCTGCTTGACGAATGCGTCAACACTGACACGCCGGCATAGCTCAGTTGGTAGAGCACCGCTCTCGTAAAGCGGGGGTCATCAGTTCAAGTCTGATTGCCGGCTCCAGAATTTTCCAAGTCAGCGGTCTCCGCTGACTTTTTATTTTGCAACACATGCAAGCTGCGCTATCTGGAGTGCAGGCAGGATACCAACCGCAAACACACACCACAATACCAACCGCAACTACCAACCGCAAATGGTTCATCCTTCGGAGTAAGCAAGTGTAAAATCGCTGGTCAGATTTTCCAAAAACTCGAAAGATGAACCATCTTTCGAAACGAACTATCTATTGAAATTGTGGTAGCACGGGAAAAAGTTCACCATCCCCACTCGACACTTGAACCATTTGTGGTTGGTATCCCTAGAGGAGTGACGATCTTACGACTTATCTTAGGTATCGTCTTTTGAAAAGTAATATTTTCATACCCCTCTTCGCTCTGAGGCACGATGTGCGCCATTTGCTGGAATTTGTGTTTCAGCATTTCTGCTGGTAGAAGAGCTGTTTTGAAAGGCAGCTGTTTTCCCGTGTTTTGCCGCATCTTGCAGTTATAACAAACCTGCAGGTAAATGGCCTAGGTCTATATTTCCAATATAATATCTTATTCAATAACGACCCTAAATGGCGCACATCGTGCCTCAGAGCGAAGAGGGGTCAAAGGATCGCAGATATATTGCGCCGTATCTGACGTGGCACAGGCTGCCACACCACTACACGTCAAAAAATTAATTCGCTGCAGATACTCTTCGGCAATACACCGGGCTTGACTTGGCTTAGATTTAGCTCAGCTTGCTGTCGCTAGAAGAAAACTCAACCCTGCAAACGCACTTTATGCCGAAACATCGTCGTTAGATGTTGGAATGTGATTGTCCTCATAGGGAAAGGCTTCGGATTCAAGCTCCACAGCACGTAAGGCTGCGCTAAAGCCACCAAGCGGATCAAAGGGCACAAAAATTTTGGCACGCTGCTCAAGAGGCATGCGCGAACGACCACTAGGAGGATTAGGACGGAAAGACTGACTCTTATAATCCGGCACGATGACCTCCTATCTGCATATTGCGTTCGCGAGCATTAGCTTCGGGAAGTAAATCCAGCGCCTTGAGCATGGCATTTTTACCATATTTTTGTTTGATAGCATTTATAGCCTTTTGCCTACAACGTTCGCGCTCCTCGACAGCCGTATTAGTAAACAGAGAAAGTTGTTGTCCTGTGCTCTGCGCAGGCTCAACACCACCAAGTTCAACACCAATACGCTTGATACGACGCTCGGCAGTTGCAATCTGAGGCCAGACTTCTACTAAAGCATCGATGATATTTCTACGTGAATCTGTAGGTGCAACAAAAGTTTTGCCAGCATGGACCCCATACCCAATAACAGCGCCGCGAGTACCAACATGCCTCACTGCATGTCGCTCCTCATCGTTCAACTCAAAACCAACCCACACCAAAAAAGAGTGGGCGACTTCTTGGCGTTCAACCAAATCGAGTGTAAGGCGCTCGGTCATCTCCTTGGCAAGAATCAAACCCGTGCGGCTATCAACACCCTCGGCAAGCACTTGTCCATTAGAAAGAGAATGCCCACGGGAACGATATGCTTTTATCTGAGGCATCCCCACAGTCTCAATCCCCCACGCATGATCAACCAAAATCTCAGCATCAACGCCAAACTCCTGGTACAGTGCCTCATGTTGATTTGGGTCTTGGGATGCGAGAGCCAACTCTCCCATACAGGTAATGCCCATTTTTGCTAAGCGGCGCGAAATACCAGGCCCTATCCGCCAAAAATCAGTCAGTGGCCGATGATTCCAAAGTTCTATCTTGTAACTCTGCTTATCAAGCTCACCAAAAAAATCGGCACGACGCTTTGCCATGATATCAAGAGCGATTTTTGCCAGATATAGATTGGTCCCTAAACCACAAGACGCAGGAACTCCCGTCTGCCTCACAACACTCTCCCGTATGCGTTCGCCCAGCTCACGTGGTGTGCAATGGTACAAGCTAAGGTAGCCTGTAATATCAAGAAATGCCTCGTCAATGGAATAGACATGGATGTCTTCCTTAGCAACCCACTGCAGGTAAATGCCGTAAATCTGAGCAGACACATCGATATAACGCTGCATACGAGGAAGTGCCGTGATGTATGTAATACCTGCGGGAATCTCAAATACGCGGCAGCGATTGCGCACACCCAGGGCCTTCATCGCAGGTGACACAGCAAGGCAGATTGTCTTATCCGTACGCGTGGGATCTGCCACAACAAGCTTGGTTGTCATGGGATCTAAGCCCCGATCAACGCACTCAATCGAGGCATAAAACGACTTCAAATCAATTACGAGATAGTGGCGTTGCAATGCCATGAGCTGATATGAGTTCTAATGCAATACGACAATTCCAGACTTCACGCGCTCGGCAGTTTCCTTGCCGCAAAGACGCCGCACTAACGCCAAGCCCAAATCTACTGCCGTGCCCATACCCTGAGAAGTGATGATGTTGTCATCTTCAACAACAGGCTCATTAGCACATACGTGGGCAGCATGCTCGCTTAGTACATCCTGAAAACCAGGATTGGCAGTAGCACGCTTACCCTCAAGCAAACCAAGCTCAGCCAAAATAGAAGGAGCAGCACAAATAGCGGCTAGCTGCTTGCCAGCACTACCCTGTCCGCGTCCTGCTTCAGCAAAACGGAGAAGTGCTGCACACAGGGGTTCACAGACCTTAAGGTTGAGCGTGCCTGGCATACCACCAGGCAGGAAAAGCAAATCATAATTGCCAAAGTCAAAATCAGCATCTGTAATGCTACGGTCGCAACGCACATAAACATCGTGACTCGATTGGACAAGCAAATCAGGACCAACTGCTACTAAATCACAAGGAACGCCCGCGCGAAAAAGAATATCCGCAGGGGCTAGGGCCTCAACTTCCTCAAGACCTTCAGCAAAAAAGATTGCAACGCGACGGTCACAGCTCTTCTTAAACTTTGACTCCATGGCTCTCTCTCCTTCTTTTAAGCCCAACATCCCCCAGTAGTCAGCTCGTAAAACTAGCTGTACACAGCTGTGCACCCTACTTATCCAAATCACAACTACGTTTGCCAGACTCTTTTGTGGCTCCGACCTCACTAAAGTCAGGTACACGCTCTAGATATTCTTTCGCACGCGCAACGGCGTTGTTAACTTCATCATTTGAGCCTCGACTAAGCTCATCAACGGTCTTTTTTGCCTTCTCAATCTCTGCATCAAGCCGAGCATAAGCCTCACCGAGTCTAGGCACATTGCCCAATTTTGCCTGCTGGGCAACAGGGCTAATACCCTTCTCGGAAATATCAGAGAGTGCATCAACAAGTGCGCGAACATTTTTGACATCTTCACCGATAACAGGTAGCTGAGAGGCAATCTGCCAGAGAGGTCCTTCCACCGTTGAACGCGCCTGAGCCGCTTGTTTTTCAATTTTTGCAGAGGTTGTAGCCACACCCTCAAAGTCCCCTGTTGTCATCTGATTGCTAAGGGTCTTCATACTAGTCAAGATATCTGCTGACTGAGATTTGATTGCATGCCCTTCGCGATACAGCTCAAATCCTCCTGCACCGCAAGCCAAAACCAAAACAAGCAACGCAATAAGAAGGCCTCGATGAGCCTTGCCTTCACTGCTGCGCTGCGACCACATATGCGTAATTCCAAAACCCATATATAACTCCTCACAAGCTTTCTTGTGCGGGCAAAGTATTCTTAACTGCCACCAAAACATCCTTGGCTGCCCTAAAAGTACCCTTGGCTGCCTTAGCTATAAGTCTATCTCTTAGACAGGACATGACTTCCTCAATACAAATTTCCAACTCTCTCCATGAGTCCGCCTATAATCAAAGTACCTGTTAACTGTGCGTCTCGCATTTTTTGTGGACACACAAAAAGCGAATGGAGCCTTATGGATCTCCTCATCCCCTTCTTACTTGGACTGGCCCCTATCCTTTGGCTTGTAATCGCGCTTGTAGGTATCAAAATGCCTGCTCACTTCGCGGCAGCGGGCGCGCTTTTGGTAGCTGCCGTACTTTCAGTTGTTTGGTGGCATATGCCGCTCATCAATATGGCAACTGCCGCCCTTGAAGGTATCGCGATGGCAATCTGGCCGATTGTCATTGTCATCATCGCAGCAGTCTTTACCTACAACGTTACCGTTCATACAGGTGCTATTGAGACCATCAAGGTCATGCTCACTTCGGTCAGCTCTCATCAGCGCGTACTAGCTGTACTTATCGCTTGGTGCTTTGGCGGCTTCCTTGAGGGTATGGCTGGCTTTGGCACTGCCGTTGCCATTCCCAGCTCAATGATGATTGCTTTGGGCTTTGACCCACTCAAAGCTGTGCTGGTATGCCTTGTTGCAAACGGCACGCCAACGATGTTTGGCTCCATCGGTATCCCCACCACCACCCTTGCGGCAATTACAGGACTCGATGGTACTGCCCTTGCTCTTACTCAGGCCCTGCAGGTGGCTCCTTTTGTCATTGCTACGCCCTTCATCATAGTCATGATTATCGGAGACGGACCTCGCGCACTGCGCGGTCTACTTCCCGTCACACTCACTGCAGGTCTTTCAATGGCTATTCCCGAGATTGCAACAGCGGCCGTTATCGGTGGAGACTTGCCCATGGTCGTGGCTTCGGTCATCTCGCTCATTGCAACGTTTTTTGTTGCCCGCGCAACCAACGACAAGATTGATGTACTCTACCCACCACTTAAACCCAAAGAGAATATCAATGTATGGTGGGATCAGGCATTACGTGCTTGGTGTCCTTTTATTCTTGTGTTTGTCGTCCTTGTCTTTACCAGCAAACTCGTTCCAATAATCAATGGCCCTCTTTCTGCAATCAAGTCCACTGTCAATATCTATCGAGGCGATCCCACAGCAACGCTTAGCTTCTCGTGGATTAATACACCTGGTGTGCTCATTCTCATTTGTGGCATTCTTGGCGCCTTTGCCCAAGGCTGCGAGCCTTATGAAATTTGGGGGGTACTCATTGCAACCTGCAAACAGATGAGTAAAACCATCTTGACCATGCTTTCAGTCCTCGCCTGCGCCAAAATTATGGGCTACTCAGGCATGATTGCCAGCATCGCTGCGTTCTTTGTGGGAACACTTGGTAGCTTCTATCCCCTCGTTGCACCTTTGCTCGGCGCTATGGGCACCTTTGTAACTGGCTCTGGAACTTCCAGCGAAGTACTTTTTGGTAACGTGCAAGTACAAGCGGCACATTCCATCAATGCCAATCCTATTTGGCTTGCCGCCTCTAACTCTGTTGGCGTTTCCGCAGGCAAGATGCTCAGTCCGCAAAACATTGCTATTGGCTGCGCCACACCTAAACTCTCTGGTCGTGATGGAGAAGTACTCAGTCGCGTAGCCCCTTATGCCTTTGGCTATGCCGTACTGATGTCGATTCTCACCTTTGTGGGCGTACTTCTTGGCTGGTAAAGCATTTCTCACAATTGCATGACACGCATAAGCCCGACACTAGAATCCAATCTAGTGTCGGATCTTTTTTTATCTCACAAGCAAAACAGCGCTAAGGTAGCACCACTTGAGGAGCCTCTCCAGCAGGACAAATATCACTTATGCCATCACCGTCTGCATCTACAACCTCAAGTTCTGTCAAAGGTCGCTTCCCTACCGCTGTAGCGTGGTACTGCACAAAACCCTTCCAAGTATCAACCGTATAAACTTCCCCCTGAAGTCTCACAATATCTTGAGCAGAACCATTTATCGCTCCATCAGCTTGAGCTTCAAAACTAAGGCCTTTACCTGTAGCGATATCACTTTTTACTGTAATATACTCTTTTGCTCCTCCCACCGATAGCATGTCTGCTGGCTTATCTGCACTCAGCAAAACATTATTAGCGCTACCCAACCAACCTGCCGCTTTGATGGGCAGCTCGTTATAGGCCATAACCTTGCCCAAACGTTGATTGGTATAGCTAATATCTGTGGGAATAGAAACCTTCCATACTGCAGGAATCCATTTAGCATGTACCGTTTGATCATGCTCAAGGGTCTGCCCAAATTCAAATACCTCATCAAAACTATCCGAACTATACCACCCACCAAATTGCCAACCAGTCGCTTGAGGAATAGGAGGCTCTTGAGTTTTATCCTCAAATCCCAACGTCTGGGCCTCAATCTGCTTGCCATGACCGTTCATATCAAAATTCAACCGCGCTGTCTTGCGCACCCAAACTGCATGTAGGTACAAATCACCGTCTGGCATGTACGCATCGCTATCCGCTTTGAGCAGAGCATCCTTGCTAAGGCTACCTTCCTTTCCAAAAGCCTGCTCAAACTCCGTTTCAGAAAAGGCCTCGTCTTTGGCCTTCGACTCCTCCCAAAGCTGTGCAAAAGGATTGTCAGAGCTTTCCATGCGATACCAGCCCTTAAAGCTATAGCCTTTTCTCTGCGCCATAGGAAGCGTTACCACATCGTCCTTATGAAGATCATCTCGCTCAAAATTTCCCGCTTCATTAGGCTCACCAAACTTTTCAATCACACCTTGATGCGGCAGATAAGTCAGTTTATGCACACCAGGCGTACGACTGGACTCATATAGACTATTGGTAGAAAACGAAGTCCAACCCGTCTGTGCACCTAAATACGACTCACTAAACGCAAAGGCTCCATCCTGCCAAATACTCACAGCACGATTGGCAAAGAAGGGATTGGCTCCTTCGGGATTAATCGTATCCGTATCAGTTCCTACCTTTATTTTGTTGGGAAATCCTTGGGTGGGATAACAGTGGATGGTGCCATCATCCTGAACCTGAATATTCATCGCATTGCCATGCGAGACCACTTGCCCTACAGCTCTTGACCAGTCACGATCGACCAGTTCAATCGCTTTGAGTTTGCTTGTAACCCCATCGGCAAGTACACGAGTGCTCAGCACCCATTTAGACTCTGAAAACTCCCCTGCATTGGTATCACCTACCGCAATCCTTGGGTAGTTGAGAGATTCTAGGGTAAGGTACGAGTTGCTAATAGGGATTGTTTCTCCTAGAACACCGTTATCATTCCAATCTGCTGCGGGCAGGTAATTTTGCAACTGCTTCTTTTGGAAGTACGCATCGCAAGCAGAACGTATCTGCTCGTCTGATACTTCGTGAACCACAATAGACACATCTATATCGCCTAGATTTATCGCTAAAAAGCCACCACGCAACAAGTCGGCCACATCAATTAAGGGTTGGCCGTTGTTATAGTTTGCAGCCGCGCCGTTGGATGCATACTCATCAATGCGAGCCGAGCCTGAAATTGTCAGAGTTGCCCCCACGGGAATAAGTTTGCCATCTTTACGCGTATAAGTACCTACAATAGGAAAATCAAAACCAGCAGTCATGCGCTGACCCTCACGCATGCCTTCAGTCTCCAGAAGCAAACCTGACTGGCAAACATACTGATTTGCCATTTGAAAAGGAATATAGCTATGGATGGTGTCATTTAAGGCATTTACCGATACTCCTTCGGTACGAGAATGTTTGTCTTGACGATAACTCTTATAGTGAGGGGCGCCTGTTACCGATAGCAAACGTGGACGCAGGGCACCAGGACCAACGAGCCCATCATTTGCCAAACAGTCAGCAAGCTCAAAACTATGTGTTAACTCCAAAGCAGTACTATCTACCGCTCCCAAAGAACCATCTGCATAAAGATGTGCTCTATGCACATCACCCGAGTCAAGATCGACAGTTCTCAGTTCAAAGCTATTGCCATCTATCCGCAGTGCTGAATCTTTTGAAATAACTTTGTCGGAGCGTTTAGGTGCGAGAATAAACTCTCTGGGAGCATCACCTGTTGCGCCAACACGTCCTTCGCCAAGCGCAAATATACGTAGCCGATACTTAAAGCCAGAACCAAGACCCGAAACTTTACAGTGGGTATCGCTGGTAGTAGTCAGCGCAAACCAAGCCTCATTAGCAGCAAAAGTATCTTCCCCAGAGCTTTGTGCCCATACCTGATATTCCTTGGCATAAGGTACCGCATCCCAACTAAGAGTTGCGATTCCCTCAGTTGTAATATCTGTCTTGACCTTATTGTGCGCCAGCTGAGAAGGTACGCGATAAAGATGCCATTTCTGAGCAGTAGAGTTATTTGACTTATAAAGCTGAATGTTCGAACCGTTTTCGGTTTTGCCACCTTTAAGATCAAGCACTTTTCCTCCGTAATTGGAAGTCAGTGTGCTCAAACCCTTTGCATCTGTAGCAATGGTCCACTGAATAGGCAAGGAGGCTAGCTGAACATTTGAATCCTTTACCCTTGCAGTACCCAAAGCCTTTCCACTCAGCAAACCAACAATTTTGTAGCTTTTGGTCTTTGCATCATAGCTAATCTTCCAGCACTGATTTTCATTAGAAAGAGGCCATTTGCGATTGGTACGATGGTAAAGCTGTACATTAGTACCCACCGTCGTGTGCCCTCCAGCAGCATCCAAAACAAAAGAATCATCTTTGGCACTCGCAATGACATACACGCCATCTTGGATGCGCTGAGCGGCTTTGACCTCTGGAGCCCAAGCAGCAAAACCCGCAAGCAACGCAAAGGTGAGCATTACAACTAACAAAGCGCGTCCAAGCCTGTACGCAAAAGCTCGCTCGTGCCTATAGAAATCTTGTACATACACACGCACGGAAGTACCTGCTTCACATGTCATTTTGCTCACCTCTCTCGACTGATCTGTGTTGTAGTTTTGCCTGCAAGCAAAGCAGCCCCACCAGCAAGGGCAAAACCCGTAGCCGCAAGGACATATCCCATAAGGTCAATGCCTGTTTTGCCATAGCTTGTCTTTTCTTCTGCAGGCTGAGATGGCGGGCTATCCTCTACCGAAAGCGATAAATCAATTGCTCCATTGTTGGCAGTACCAGATTCTTTAGAACCACTCCACCGGTCGCTTTGCAAGTCGTATGTCTGGTCACCTATCAGCTGTCCGCCTTCTACAGATATAGCCTCAGTATCTTGGGCAAAACCTATCCCAGGGCTTATAAAAACCATCAAAGCAAGAGCCAAAACCACAGCAGCAAACAGGCTTATCACAGGAGGGCTTGGCACACTCCCTGCTCTTCTTCTTGCAATCATGCGTATCAGCCCCTGCCTACTGCGTCACAATATCTTTGAATTCACTGGCAACCTTTGCAGACTGGCCAGCTTCAGCATCCTTGTTCTCGTTCCAAGCCTCACGCGCAGAGACGATACGATAGCCACTCTCGGGAGCCTCATCGCCTTTCAGGGTTGCAGCATACTCACCTGCTGCCAAAGTTTGCTCACCCATACCATTGGGAGACTTCATCGAAGTTGTCTCTTTGATTTCAGAACCACCATCGCGAGGGCCCTGCAAAATTTTGCCTGTCTCTGCCCAGACTTTTACTGCCTTACCTGCAGGCAAAGCACCTTGAACATTAATGATGTAGTCATCAGAGGTATCAACTGTGCCAACACGCATACCGCTGTACTTAATGGCAGTAGGTACCGTCAACAGATACGTACCGTTAGCATGTTCAACACCTCCACCGTCAGGCTTATCGTCACCATCTACGCTGGCACCATCTACCCAAGCACCATCTTTGGTGGAATACAGCAAATCAACTTTGCCGTCATTGGCACGACCCTTGTCCTTGGCAGCACTCCAGGTTTTGGTCTGAGAGTCATAAACCTGATAGCCTTCAAGAGCAAAGTCTGAATCGGGTCCTATCTCACTCCCTTGGCCACTCGTACCTGGAGTCTGTCCACCCTCATTAGCTATTTGAGTTTTGTCATCTACCAGAGCAGAGCGATACTGCACCGTTGCAGTCCAATCACCTGCAACATAGACATGACCATTCATCTGAATATTGTCCGTAAAGTCACAGCCATAAGTCACAGGCGCTCGAGTACCTTTATGCACAAGCGGCTCACTATTTACTTGCTCGGCCATTGCCACAGCTGGCAGTGAAGACAAAGCACAAGCAATACCTGCGCTTATGACGGCAGCTGTACGGGCAGAGTGGAGCAGATGAGCAATATTTATTTGCATTTGGGACATCCTTTCTCAGCATGTATATCTTCAAAAACAGCGAAAGAGCTACGGTGAGCGAGCCCGACAGCAATATCGAAAACCCTTAGACATGACTAGCCCACCTTTACACGGAAGTCCATGGTCATGCCATTTGCTTGTTGTTGAGTCTTGATATGAAATGCCGAAAAAACTACCTGGCCTTTGTGCTCCCCTGTAGGAACTTCGCGCTCAAGATCTATCTCATCAAGATGAGTTCCTGGAGCCAGGCTCTGAGGGTTTTTATCTTTGTGTTTGGCATTCCATACGATTTCGTTGTCAGAAAATTTGCCATCATCATTGCAATCCACGTAGACCACAGGGACCATATCAACAGGATTACCCTGGGGATTTGCAAGCAACAACCCCACTCGACTAGCACCAGATTCCCAAAACACATCGGGCACACTCTGAAAACTGGTATATTCCTCAATAACGGCGTGTGCATCCGCATTTGACTTGTGCAATCCCGTACTGTCACCCACATAATCCACCGCATTAGCAAGGTAGTTTTGCCCTGTAAGGACAAAGGCAACTCCTACCGCTGCGAGACCAATGCCACATACTCCAAGCGCAATCTGCCATAGTCGTACTCTCTTTTTGATTTGTTTCATCTAGTGTCTCCTTCGATGCAATAAATGATGGTTCTCTCGTTTGACCAGCTTGTATAACTGCAGGTAACAAGGCTAATTACATGATTTGGAGGGGACGTATTATCAAGCGCAATGTCAGCTTTTAAAAGCTCGTCTTGATACCAAGCAACAAAATCTTGTTTATCTGAAAATCTGAGCTTTGGACCCTCTGTTGCAGCGTTAACTACCCTCACAAAAGCCGGTCGCAAACACAGTTTTCTTGTAGGGGTCTGTAGCAAAATCTGGCTATGTGCTTTTGCCCATGAAGCATCAAGATACTTACTCAATGGAGCAAACATTGCACCGTCTGGTGAATGATGTCCATATATCACTGCATTCGGCGCTAATACATTGCCCTTGCAAGCTGCATCAAGGTAGGCACATCCATAAATATTTTTTCTACCTTCTAAATCATGTGTAAGATAAAAAAGTGGTTTATCTACATCAGCTGCAACAATAGGTAATGAGATTGGTGTATCAGGCACGCTTAGCCACGCAACAACCTCTGGATGCTCGCTATGCAGAGTCTCCCAATCCACTACAGGGAAAATTGGCTCATCCTGCACATCGACCGACTGCTCCGCACTTACTTGTGACCCCGATGCGAGATAGCGCTGAGCATCATTTGCTGCAAAACGCATAAGTACAAGAGAAACAACTATGCCTGCAGAAAGTCCCAGAGAGCAGATCCCTGTCGAAAGCAAAACTGTCTTATACCAAGGACGTCTTGTATAACGCCGCAACATAGTCACCCCCATCAACTCTGATAAAGGGCACTGTAGAGGGGGCAGCTTGGATTTAGCTTGTTGGTTTACTGACTGACAGCTGCAGGCAGTCTAGCAACAGCAGCTTGGACTCGCTGGTAAATTAAAAGCCGCAATAACGATTTAAAAACCAAAGATGAAAAAGTCATAAAGAAAGGGTTGTGGATATCCACAGTCCTTTCACAAGAATGCAAGCTTATAGTGCTGACGCTTTGCTTACTGCCAGTTTTGCGTGTACTCAATGAGCGTATCTCTTAGGGTTACCAAACTCTCATTACTCATAAATACACGAGAGGACAACACGCCAGAAGCAGTCCCGTCAGCTGCGGGAGGAGTATCTACCAACACAAAGTCAATCATCGATTGCCCACCATTGGTGCGAATCATTGCAATATCAGCATGTACGCCACTGCGCACATCAGGCGTTGCTTCTACAGCAATAGCATTTCCCTCAATGGAACTCTGAGCAGGATCAGGCAACATATCAGCAGAAATACGTGGAAGCTGATTGGCACCATTTGCTTCGTGCTTTGCCATGTATGTCTCCTTCTTAAATAACTTAGCTCACTAGTTGAACAGACGAATAATTCCACGAGGAGTACTGTAGCGCCACATACTCCTATTAACGACGCCTTCATCAGGGGCAGCCTCAATCATACGGTCGTTACCAAGATAGATGGCAATATGGCCTGGCCAGGAAATGAGGTCACCACGCTTACGGCTACCCAGAGATGATATATGCTGGAGGTCTCCCCTTTCCCAAAAGGCATTAGCATACGCCGCGTGATAGCCACCATTGAGGCCCTTGTAATAGTGGTTATAGGGATTCATCGAACCAAAGTTCATACCACAGGCATATGCGCACTGCAGAACCAAGCCTGCACAGTCAACACCAACACCAGGCGCACAGGCATAGTCCCAGATATAAGGAGTTCCCAAATACTCCTTCGCGCGTTTAATAAAGGCTTCAACGCACTCACTACGCGAAGCAGTCCGCGAAATTCTTGAGGGGCTTGCGTAGTTGAAAGGCCATCCGTAATTACGCCATGCACCCCACACTGTATTTGGACTCAGCTGAACCATCCATGAGGGGTTTTGGTAACCGAGCTTATTAGGTGCAGTTTTTACTTGGAAACGCCAACCCTGGGCAACAGTATTGTTGGAAGTATAGGCATCCACATTGACACCGCTATAATTCTGAGCACCTGCCACATCCAAAACTGTGCCCAACGCAGAGACAATCCGCAGGCCATACTCGCCCATCTCAAAACGCCATTTCTGAGCAGCAGAGTTATTACCAGTGTACTGCTGCACATTTGCACCACGCGCAGCAGAACCACTCTTGATATCTAGAACCTTGAGACTATTGCAATTGACAAGGGCATACCAACCATTACCAACTGACTTGAGCCACCACAGTTGGCTCACTTGATTATTATCGGTAGCCATCACAACATTTGCGGCATTGGCACTGGAGGCGCCTTTTACTGCAAGACGTAGCATCGGGGAGACAGTAGAAGCTATTTCATAAAAGCCCTCATTAGGAGCAAAGCTTGTTTTGGTAAGCGTCCAACCCTGTGCAGCAGTTAAATTACGGTGATATGTTTGGATATTGGAACTATTAGCAACTTTACCGCCATTCAGATCAAGCACCTTGCCATCAAGAGCAGATCGGAATTCAAAACCATTACCTAAAGTTGCGCCAACAACCCATTCACGTAGTACACCAGCTTGACGACCCTGCTGAGCATTGCTCTTTTGTACCACAACATACTCGCCAGAATTGATATTCTGCAGAGTGACATTACCATTGGTAAGCGTGCGAATATACCATTTTTGAGCTGCAGTTTTATTAGAACGATACAGCTGAATATTAGTGCCTGTATTCCAAGAACCACCTACCACATCGAGCACATAGCTAGCATTTTTTGCAGTGGAAATAACATAGGCACCTTCAGCTACCTTTGGGCGATACGCATCAACAATAAAGCTGGTAGCGTCTGCCGTGCGTTGACTTACAAGCTTACCATCCACAAATGCAAGTGCTAAATCATCACGAGTGGCAGAAACAAGTTTCCAGCCTCCTTCAGAGGGCACTAGCGCCCACTTCTGGGAGATACTATCGCTAGCCTGCTGCTGACGTATTGCGCCTCCAGGTAAAATATCACCTAGGTCTAACTGTACTGCCTTAGCTGAGCCCGCATTGAGTAGCTGGTAATAACCTGTCTTTACGTCACGCTTCAGATAAAACGCCTGAGCAACCGTGTTGTTACTCTGATACGCTTGTAGCTGTCTGCCGTTATCTTTGCTTGCGCCAGGAACATCTACAGCCTTATTACCGCTCTTAAAGGTGTAAAACTCTTCGTTGAGCTTTTCGCTTTTTGCTGGCGCTTTTCCTACTAGAGAAGTAAAACTGAAACGCTGAGCGACAGTTTCATTAGAACGGTAAAGCTGCAAATTTGTTTTTGGTGTAGTCTTGCCGCCGCTCAAATCTGCAACAAAGCCATTGCCCAAAGCAGACCAGAGCGAAAAGGTGTCATCCTCGTTTTTGATAATTGCCCACAGTTGCGACAAACTACCGTCGTAACTCTTCTGATAAATATTTGCGCTATTAGCGGCTTTATCACCATCAACCGTCAGCACCTTATTGCTACCGATATTCGTTAGTGTACGCCACTGATGTCCGTCACGTTCCACCGTTGCCACACGCCAAGACTGAGCCGCTGTGTGATTGTGATCCCAAAGTCTAACGTTAGCCTTCTCTTTTTTTGAGCCACCCTCAACATCCAAAACACCACGAATACGAGAAGAAGAAATTACGTAGTCGCCATCAGCTAGGCCTGGCACCAACTCATCAATTCCGTCTTCAACTTCCTCAGCAGGCGTGTCTGCAACTGTCCCTGTCGTAGGTGTGCTCGTACTACTAGTATGTTCTACAGGACTAAGTGCTAACTCTTTTTCCTCGGGAAAAACTGTGTCCGTCTGTTTTTCGGCATCTGTTTCTTCATTAACGCTTACGGGCAACTCACGACTAGCGGTTGCTGGCTGTTCGATTGAACTTGGCTGCTCTGAAACGGTCGCATCCTCTGCAAGTGCCAGTTGAGGTGCAAGTATACCTAATGAAAGACTTAACACTGCACCTGTAGCTGCAAGAGCTAAATGACCCGTAAGCTTGTTTTGCATATCCCATCTCCTAAAAGTGCTAGCACAAATTTATACACGCATTGACTTAGACGTCGGTCTTAATACTACATCCCACCACTGATCTTTCCATCCCCCCATTGAACTGTAGTACGCCAAAGGACGAGTACAAATCTCATAACCTGTCTGGTCACCAGGTTTACCACCCGTAATACCACCCCACTCATTTTGATGAGCGGCAACTTCGGTAGTATTCGAAACGATTCCTGCAGTATGGTTCAAATCGGAAAGCAGGACATCTCCCGCTTGAAGATCTCGCACATCACTAATGTAGAGTACTTGCCAACCGCGACTTTTTAGATTGGAACGCATGTCCCCCGTCCAACAAGCACTACCTGTTTTAAAACCAGCAGCCATCAGACTAGAAATTACCAATGAAGAGCAATCATAATCACCACGCTCACCCCAGCGATAAGCTTGGTCATACCCATGCTTATCATCTTCTGCCATGGCTACCATATACTGAGAAAACTGCTCAATAGCAGCACCTACACCTTTCGCTTTACTCTTGCGAAGCAACCAACCCTGTGCCACCGTTCCATTATTTTGATCCTGTTGGACGTTCGTCCCTGATAACAGCTGACCCGCTGCGATATCTAGCACCTTACCCGAGCCATTCACAAAGGTAAAACCAGTATCACCAAAGACAATCTGCCATTTTTGTCCCAGTACATTATTTGTTGTGTATTGGGCAACGTTAGCCCTATTAGACTGAACAGAACCCTTAACACCAAGAGCTTTGTTTGAGTTCGCAGATACAATACGGTACCAATTACCCCCTAGAGAACTAATATGCCATGTCTGCGCAGCGGTGCTATTTGCTTTGTATATTTGAACATTAGCACCATCATTTCCCGAAGCACCACTCACATCTAAAGCTAAATCGCCGTTACCCGCTGCACGAATTTCATACCAACCCTCGCCATCAAAAACTCGGGTACCCTCAAAAATCCAAAGCTGTGTATCAGACCCATTCTGCTGCTTCAGCTCTATATTTGCTGTGTTTTTAGCAACACCACCTGCAATATTGAGAACCGCACCCAAAGCACTTTGGAGTCTAAACCCACCACACGAACCCAAGTCTCCCAAACCAAAAGTAAGTGACCAATAGCTTGCTTTATCCGCCGTTGCCTGCATTACATTGTGACCATCATGTGAGAGGTACAAACCAGAGCCGATATTTCTAAGCTGCCATCCAACTGAATCTTGTTTGAGTTGCCACCTCTGTCCATATCCCCCATTCCAAGAATACGATTGAACATTGGCGCCAACTTTTGTGCTGCCACCACTCACATCAAGCACTTGGGAAGAATTGCTAACACTATTAATACGATAAAAGCCTTGGGTGATACTTGGATTCCACTTGGACAAACCCCAAAGCTGGGCAGATGATTGAGCTGCAACGTCTGCAGTTTGTAGTACCGAGCCTGAATCTGCAAGAGCATGACGAGTCTTTGCATTAACAAAATAATAGCTACCAGCACCATCGGATACTAACTCCCACAGCTGATAGAGATTATTCTTTTGACTCATCTGCTGTGCCAACATAGTGCCCGCGACAATATCCGCTGCAGAAGCGCTAACAGAAAGGCCCGACTTGTCATTACGAATACGCCAATACTTACCTTCACGAGAAAGATAAAAACCCTGAGCCATCGTATTGTTCTTGCGGTATAGCTGAACTTTTGCACCAGCCTTGTTAGAGGCTCCAGCTATATCAACCGCAAGAGAACTTGAACGAGAAGTGAATGTATACGACCCTGCTTCAGGCTGCACACCTGCATTTCCCGCAGAATGTAAAGACTCTGTTGGGTCACTCACACCAGCAAAGCCCGCAAGGACATCTACCAGATTCCAAATCTGTGCATTTGTCCCATTAGATTTATAAATCTGAAGATTAGTACCGTTTGTACTACGAGCGCCACTGACATCAAGTACAAAGTTACCCACCAAAGCAGAACGCAGACGCGCTTGACCTTTTTGCTCATTCACCCAATCAACATACCAGCGCTGTGCCGCAGTACCGTTTTGTACATATTGCTGCACATTGGTGCCATTTGCCGCTTTTGCACCAGTGACATCCAATACGAGTCCACTCTGCTTGTTTTTGATAACGTAACCATCTTTATCGGCTTGGAAGCTCCACTCCTGAGCACCTGTACCATTTGCCTCGTAAAGCTGTACATTAGCGCCTTTTTTCTTGGAGCCACCCTTTACATCTACAGAACCACGGCCAGCAACGGCAGATTCAATAACAAAAGAATGGTCTTTCAAAGGAACTTCTGCAGAAGGATCCTCGTTTTCAATGGCATTAGAAGACATCGTAGTGGTCTCAAGTCTTGTTTTTGTAGCATCTATTAGCTGATTAGACTTGGCTTGGTTGGTAGTATGTTCTAGTTGGACTACTGACTGGCTTGGGTCTTCTTCAGAATCCAAATCATAGTTCAGACCTGCAGAAACGGCTTCTTCAGATACAGACGGTGTCAAGGTATTATCATCACTAACCTCAGCGTAAGCAAAGGTGGGCACACTCAAGACTAAAGCAGATCCCAAAACAAGCACTAGCGGTATTTGCTTCATTTGTAAACGATTGACGTACATTTGCGTCTCCTATACCTGTTTTACAGGGAAAACATACTTATGATATATCCTAACTTGCATTCGACCGAAAATGCTTATGACTAAATTACATAAGCTGGACTTGGAATTGCCTACATAAAGTAGTTCATTTTGTCGGTTTTGATTTGCCTTATTCCAAAGCGAAGGGAAAAAGCGATGGCTAATAAATCTACGCCACATACCAAATGTTTTTTCTTCCGTAAACGTCATGCTATTGCAGCTATGGCAGTTGCGCTTCCCCTGTTAGCAACTCCTGGCATAGCCTTTGCTCTAGATGAAACACCTAGCAGCGAAGTTGTACCTACAGCAATTGAAGAAACCACAACAAATCCCACCAATAGTAACGCTTCTAATCTACTTATTTCTATTCCTGTTTCCGAGGAAAACAACACTCAATCATCTCTCCCTACAAATAATGAAACAGTTACCGAAGCGGAAGTGCTACAAGATGAGACTACGGCCGCACATGAAGTCCCAAAAAACGAACTAATAAGCTCAACTGATGAAGTCACAAAATCCACTCCTACTGAACTATCTTCAGTTGACACCGAAACAAACTTCATGCATAAGGCAGTGGATACAGATACTCCCGCTGAAGTCACCGATGGTCTCTATGAAATTGCAACTTTTACCGATCCTAACAAAGTAGTGGACGTACGTGGCGGCTCTCGAAATAATGGCGCTGCGGTACAGACCTATCGCTCTAATGGAACTGGTGCACAAGTGTGGCGTGTCACGCAATTAGGAGGCGGTCTTTACACCCTACAAAATCTTCGGTCGGGAAAATACCTTGATATTCCTGCTGCAAAAGCAGTCGAAGGTGCCCAAGTTCAACAATATACTGAAAATTCCACTAAAGCGCAGCAATGGGAAATCGTCCCCGATGAAGGTCGCAAAGGCTACTTTGTACTTCGCGCTTACCTAAATGGCAACCTCGTACTCGATACAAAAGAAGGAATTCTAAAACTAGGATTCGCAGATGGTGATGCTACACAGGCTTTTTCTTTCGAGAGGATAGTAGCCGCTGTAAGTGATGGTCTTTATGAAATTAACAATGTTAATGCCCAGAAACCTATTGAAATCCCTGGTGGCAGCAACAAAAATGGCGCACCTGTTGCCATCTATGCTTCCAATAATTCAGCAAGTCAACGCTGGCGTATCCAACTGGCAGGTAAAGATAGCTATACCATCCAAAACGTACGATCGGGCAAATTCCTTTCTGCAAATACTAGTAAAGGAAAGCTTAGCCGTATTATTTCCCAGCGTGATGCTAGCTATGCCTCAGACCAAATTTGGAAACTCAGCCCTGTTGATGGCAGCGGCATATTTACCGTAGTATCAGCGCTAGATTCTAATATGGTATTAGATGTCACTGCTGCAAAAACCACAAACGGCACTAAGCTCCAGCTCTACAAAAGCAACGGCACCCTTGCTCAATATTTTTCATTCTCACAAATCAATCAAAATATTGCAGATGGTGTCTATGAACTCAAAAACCTCAAATCGCATCTTGCGCTCGAGGTAAATTCTGGCTCTATCACTCGTGGAGAGAATATCCAGCAGGGCAATAAAAAGACCGATGGATCGCAGTACTTTTACGTTCGCTACAATCACGGCAACGGCTATTACACCTTTACCAATGTAAAAAGTGGTAAGTGTCTGGAAGTAAAGGACGCTTCAAACTCACAAGGTGCCAATATTCAACAAGGCGATGTCGCTAATAGCTATGCTCAACAATGGACCATCCGTGAAGATAATGGTCTATACGGAATTTATTCCGCAATAGGAGGACTGGCACTTGACGTAAGTGGAGGTTCAACTGCCAGTGGTGCAAACGTACGGGTCTGGACTTCAAATGCTAGCGGTGCACAACGCTGGACATTTAAGCATGTAGACCAGTGGCTTAACAATGGTACCTACAAAATTATTGCTACAAATAACAATGGCAATGTTTTGGCTGTCGTTGACGGTAGTCACAATAACAGCACCGCTATCACAACCCGTAAGGTACAAAAAGCTAATAATTACCAAAAGTGGCAACTAAGTTGGGATGGAAACTTTATCAAGCTCATTAATGTTGCCACCGGTAAAGCACTTGATATTCGTTCTGGTAAGACTACTAACGGTACCATTATTCAACAGTTCCGCAGCAACAATAGCAATGCGCAACGTTGGCTACCTGTAATGACGGAATCAGGAATTATGCTGCAATCTGCCCTTGATGCACATGTTGTTGTGGATATCGCAGGTGGTAGTAAATCTGCTGGAGCAAAAATCCAAACATATACCAACAATAATTCCTTAGCTCAACGCTTTTTATTTGTAAATTCAGCTCTACTTGAAAATGGAACTATTTACACCATTTATGTTGACCCTGAAAACACTCTCGCCAAGTCCAATCAAGTAATGGATGTTCAAGGTGCTTCAAAAGTAAGCGGCACACGTGTACAGATTTACACTACTAACAAAACCGCTGCACAACAGTTTGAACTAATCTCTGTTGGTGAGGACAGCTATCGCCTGCAGAACGTCAATTCTAAATTGTTTATCACTGCAAATGCTTCTGGCACAATCACCCAAACTGCAGCAAATAATTCCAGCACTGTATGGCTTCCTCGCTGGGATGATACAACCGATTCAATTGTTTTGATGTCTTCTAGCCAACTAAAGGCAATCACAGCAGTCAACGGTAGACTTAACCTAACAAATTGGTCAGAAAACAACTCTACCCAAGGTTTTCTTTTTACTAATATCCCACAACAAAAGCGTCTTCATGGCATTGATATCTTTAGCGGTGATGGAGATGCTGGCATTAATATCGCACGCATACCCGCAGATTTCATCATCGTAAAAGCAACACAGGGTACTGATTACACCAATCGCTACTTCCGCAAGCACGCCGATGAAACCCTTGCCGCTGGCAAGTTACTTGGTCTTTACCATTTTGTAGACACAACAAAGGGAGCCATTAATGAGGCACGCTACTTTGTTGATACTATTAAGGGCAAGGCTGGGGAAACCAACTATATCGGCAAAGCGGTGCTATTCCTTGACTGGGAAAACAATGATGTTACAGGTCAAAACAACATCAGCAAGGGTCCAAAATATGCAAAGGCATTCCTTGATGAAGTAAAGCGCTTGACTGGTGGTGTAAAGCCTCTTATTTATATGAGCAAAAGCGTTACTGGCAGTAGCTATAACTGGCAGAGCGTTGCCGACGCAGGTTATGGTCTTTGGATGGCTCAGTACCTCTATAAATACTATGATAATGATGTAAAAGGTCACGTAGATAATCCCACCCTCATTTACAACGATGCCGAAGATGGCCAACGCGAGTGGAGCAAACCTACCCTCTATCAGTACACCTCAAAAGGAAAGCTTCCAAACTATAGTAAATATCTGGATATGAATGTCTTTTATGGCAACGCTGCAGACTGGAACGGTTTGGCAGCAAGGCATTAAGTACTATAGAGCCAGAATCATTCCATATACAAAAAGGCCTCTCAATGAGAGGCTTTTTTGTATCACATTTCTTTAACTAGAAAATGTTAGCTCAGTGGATATCTGCGCTCGCGCTCATACTCTGCGGTCACTTGGAGTTCCCACGCACGACGGTTGCTCTTAACAACCGTATCCAAAATCAAACCACAACAAAGCAATAAAGCTCCCAAGCCACAAAACGCCACTGCGAGAATTGCAGTAGGGAATCTCTGGACAAGACGTGTTACTTGGAATTCCCAAATAACAGGTACGCCCAAGACTAGACCAATGATGATGCAAAGTGCGGCAAGAATTGAGAAAAACGGTAAGGGCTTATAGTCCTTAAAAAGACCTGCGATCATTCCTAAAACTTTTGCACCATCTGAAAACGTATTGAGCTTTGAAAAGGAACCTTCTGGACGATCACGGTAATTAATTGGCACCTGAACAATACGCCAACGTTTATCAACTGCATGTATAGAAAGCTCTGTCTCAATTTCAAAGCCTGGTGAGAACACTGGCAAAGTCTTTGCAAAAGCACGAGAAAATGCTCGATATCCCGTCATGATATCTGCGTAACGAAAACCATAGAGCCTATTAATTGCCCAACGAACCATGTTGTTTCCAAGACCATGGAAAGCCCGCTTATTTTCTGCACCATAGGTTCCATTACTAAGACGATCGCCTACCACATGGTCTGCGCTTCCATCGAGAATAGGTGTAATTACTTCGCGTACTTGCTCTACGGGATAAGTATCATCCCCATCAACCATTACATAGCAATCCGCATCAATATCACGTAACATCTGGCGTACGACGTTGCCTTTACCTTGCCTACCCTCAAAACGAACAACCGCCCCGTGTTCGCGAGCGATTTCAGCGGTACGATCGGAAGAATTATTGTCATATACATACACAGTCGCCTCGGGAAGATACTTATGAAAGTCATCTACAACCTTTGCAACTGTCAGTTCCTCGTTATAACAGGGGACGAGCGCTGCTATAACTGGCTTCTCTGGAGTTAACACTTTTGCATTCGGTTCAGACATACATCTCCATCCATCGGTAGCATCTCTTGAATCTTATCATTCAATTCGTTGCGCCAACTAATGATATTGGCATACAACACGCACTCTTAAACAAAGATACGGTATGCTTCTACTAGTAAAAAGCTGCAAATCTAGGACGTAGCTAATGAAAATACTTGCAATAATTCCAGCATACAACGAGGAAGACTGCCTCGAGACAACCGTAAAGGAATTCGAAGAGGTTTGCCCTAATGTTGACTACCTCGTAATTAATGACGGATCAAAAGACCACACTCCGGAAATTTGCGATGAGCTTGGACTTAATCACATAGATATGCCCATTAACACAGGGCTTGCTTCTGGATTCAGGGCAGGCATGAAATACGCTTTGAAACATCACTATGATGCAGTTGTTCAGTTTGACTCTGATGGACAGCATATCCCCAGTTATATCCCACTCATGGCTAAAAAACTTGAAGAAACGGGTTGTGACATTGTTTTAGGCTCACGCTATCTTGCTGGAGAAAAGGCAGCAGGTCTGCGGAATGTAGGTTCGCGGATTATCTCCCACATGATTCGCATGGCGACTCATATCACAATCACCGACCCCACCTGTGGACTACGCATGTATGGCAAGCAGATGATTCCTCTCTTTGCAAAAGGCTTTGACCTCGAACCAGAACCAGACACAATGGCCTTACTCCTTCGAAATGGTGTTACCGTCTGTGAAATACCTATTTCCATTCGTCAGCGCCAAGGAGGAACAAGTTATCTCAATCCTTTCCGTGCATCTCGATACATGCTCAGAACACTGGCATCCCTTGTTCTGTTTGTATGGTTTAGGTAGGAGTTAGGAAATCATGCCCATATTTCAGCAAATTCTCTTATTAGCCGGCGCCTTACTTATACTGGGAATAGTTATTCATTCGGTGCACAAAAAAAGAATCCTTATTGATGACTCACTTTTTTGGATTGCACTTGCTTTGTTTCTCGTCATTTTAGGTGCCTTCCCACAAATTGTTTATTTCTTCGCACGAGTTTTTGGTTTCCAATCCCCTGCTAACCTTGTGTTTGCTGCAATCACAGCTCTTTTATTGATTAAAGAATTCCGTACTTCCGCAAAGCTTTCTCTGCTTAAAGACCGCGTCAACCAACTTGCCCAAGAAATTGCCTTACGAGATTCAAATGACAAGGATAGTAAGTAATGAATTCAATACGTGTCAGCATCATTGTCCCGTGTTATAAGGTTGAAAAATACCTCCCCCGTTGTCTTGATTCCCTTGTAAATCAAACGCTGGAGGGTGTAGAGGCTATCTGCATTAACGATGGCTCTCCCGACCACTGTATCGACATTTTGCATGATTACGAAAAACGTTATCCCGGGCGTATCGTCGTTATTGACAAGCAGAACGAGGGTGTTTGGCGTGGTCGCTGGGATGGAATAAAAAAAGCTCGTGGCGAATATATTGGCTTCCTTGATAGCGACGATTATGCCGAACTTGATTTTGCTGAGAAGCTTTATGACGCAGCAAAATCCTCAAATGCTGATCTTGCTGTATGTGGCTTCAGTCGCATAGACATGGAGACAGGTAAAAAAATCACCCATGAAATGTGCCTTAAAAGACCGAGTTTTAGCATTGATGAAGACCCTGGCAGGTTAATAGAGATGAATGGTGCGCCTTGGAACAAACTCTGGCGTGCTTCTATTCTACGTTCCATGTGCGACCTACAAGTACCGCCAAAAGTTCTCGACGATATGCTTTTTCAGATGCTCGCTTTCCTTGAGATGCATGGAGCCATTGTCTTTACACCTCATAGTCTCGTGAATTACATGATTCGTCTTGATTCGATTATCAACACTATCTCTTTAGAAAAGCTGCAAACTGGCTATGATGCCTTTCTTGAGGTTCGCAAGCTCTACGAGAGCCATAAAGCCAGTCTCGAACTACTTCAGGCGTTTGATGCAGTAGCTTTTGAGCATCTGGGTATTTCCATGATGTTCCGCATTTCATGCGACAAGAGCATCAATCTCTCTGAGCAAATAAAAGTCTGTACTGACTTCTTAGACAAACATTTCCCCACATGGAGACAAAATCCATATATTTCTTTTGCCTATGCTCAAAAGCAGGGCGGAGCATTTAAACGACTATGGCTAGCCCAGAAAGTTTACAAGGCACATCTACTCGGCCCATTTCTCGGGCTTTACCGCTTCGCTATTGATGTTCTACACATCGATATCAAGTGGTAAATCATCCCGGATTCAATTACAAAAGACCTAATAAGAAAAGTAGTCTCACTGCAAGCTCTTCGGTCGGTTTCTGCCGCAAACGCTCAGCAAACATGGTTTTGCTGAGTCGTTTGCCATCAAGTATGCAATCAATCATAGCGAGGTCATCTGCATCCAGACGCTGAGCATAGCATTCCTTAAAATGCTTAAGTTGTTTCTTTATTTCGCTCAATTGCCCTTTGCCGAGAAATGTTTTGATACGAAACGCCAATAAAGTTAAACCCCCACTACCTGTAGGGCTAACACTGGAGGTTAAACGCCGATAATCAAGCGATGCAAAGTCATCAAAGTAAATCTCACCCAAGCCCGCCGCTACAAGCGCCATCCACCAGTCGTGGGTATACACTCCCTCACTACCGTTGGCAAGCAATTCTTGGACAAGGGTTCTGTTCATCAAAGAAGTATTGCCTGAACACACGCTTTCTACAAGGAGCGTCGGCAATGAAACTCCAATGCGATTGAGCTGCGATCGAGCAATAAAGTTCATATCCTCATCGCAGAAGTTATACTCGCTGCAATACAGTTGAGGAACGGACTGATCTCGTGCTGCAATCATTCGCACTGCTCGACTGATTTTGTCTGTATGCCACGCATCATCTTGGTCGCAAAAAGCTACAAAGTCGTAGCTATCATCTGGCATCGTCAGAGCGTCAAAGAATGAACCAACAACACCTTTATTCTCCCCAGCCTTATACTGCAGCAAGCCTTTTGCGGCATATGCCTCTAGCAATTCCAGCGTTGAATCTGTAGACCCATCGTCCCGCACAAAAAGATCAACCTTTTTATCTTGAGCAAGCACAGAATCAATCTGTTCGGCTAAGTATTTTTCTCCATTATAGGTAGACATAACAACAGCCACGCGGGAATTAACTACAAGACGATCACCTTTATCAAGCAAATCTGTTGACTCCAATTCCCGTGGTTTTATCTCTGGCTCCGCTTTTCGTCCTACCTCATATAAGGCAAGTTCCCAATCCATACCTGCCCTCATTACAACCGTCGCATTAAGCACATCATGCATATGGCACCAACTCAAACGCTTAAGTGGCGAAAAACCTAAAAGTTCTGCCATTCCTTGGCAGAGGTCTTTTTCTGTCGTATCGAGCTGTTCTCCATAACATTGCAAAAAAGCTGCAGCTTGCCGCACTCGTGCATCCACACTATCCAGCTGCTGAGTACTGGGTAGTAGCTTATGTACATAGTTTCCTAATTTTTGCAAAATACCAGTTGCAGAAGCAGAACTAGCACCTACTGAATTATTTCCATGCTGTCGATAGAGCATCGTTGCTTCTGACACATAGCCAATATGACCAAAAGCGGCTGCCGTCAACATAAACCACCAATCATGCATGATAATCGAGCTGCGAATCTTAGGCAGGCGCAATGTATCATGGTATAAAGCTCGATTAACAAGCATGACACAGCCAGGAGAAACATTTTGTGCAAGGAGATTTGCAAGTGAGACTCGATTGGAATTGAGTCCAGAAAAGTCCTGGAATGATGATGCTATCACCTCAAGAGACTCATCAACAACGGCTAAATCAGAAAAGACAAGAAGCGGAACATCTTTTCCGTACCGCTCCTCTAAACAATGCATCTCCTTTATCTCGCGTTCAAGCTTATCTACAAGCCATACATCATCTTGATCACAAAATGCAATATAAGGAGCAGTTGCCCTGTCTACCAAACTGAAAAAATTGTCTCGAGCATTTCCATGAGCCTCAGTATTGGCTACATCGCGTATTCGTTTGTCATGCTCGGCATAACGGGCCACAATAGCAGTCGTAGCATCTTGGGATAGGTCATCTGAAAGCAAGAGCTCCCAATCGCGATAATTTTGCACTAATAGCGATTCCAGCTGACGCTCAATAAAACACTCACCGTTATAGCTTGCTAATAAAATCTGTATTGAAACAGCCATATTTCACCCTAGCTATATATGAACAACAAAAAATCATCCCTTATTACATTACTATGAAGACAACATTTTTCATTTCAAGAGCTTGGAGTTCTCATGCATCTCAGAAATTATCTCTACCTTGCTGGGATAGCTCTTATTTCCTTCGTACTTTTACTTCTCTGTTGTCACTACTCTAGGCAGCTTCTGGCTAAAGAAAAGCATCGTAGTAGTTTTGAAATACTTGTTCTATTCTCAATATTAATTTTAGGCACAGCAGCTATTCTTGGAAATCAAATCCTTGGAACCGCTAACGTTACGCTTGGTTTTAGAAGCAGTGTAAACGATACATTTGATCAGTACATTCCTTACTATCTGGATATTATTCACAATGCGCAAGTCGGTGGTTTACCCTTTTGGTCCCACCATTTTGGTATGGGATCAAGTTTCCTCGCTAATCAAGAATGGTTAATGGATCCTTTTAACATCGTTTTAATTCCACTATGCCTTGTCTTTGGTGAAGAATTCTTGGCCCAAGCACTCGCCATTACCTTCGCCTGTCGTGTGTTCTGTGCTGGTCTTTTTTTCTCACATTTTTTGACTCGCTTTTGCTCAACTCCTCTTGCACGTATTTTTGGTGCTTCTAGCTATGCTTTTGCTGGCTACCTCTTTACTGTGGGCAAGCATTATTTCTTTGGTACCGCTTGGGTATTGTTACCACTGATACTGTTGGGTCTTGAAGATCTAATGCAACGCAAATCAGCTGGTGCATTCGCATTAGTTAGTATCACCTCTGCGATTTATATTTGCTTTAGTGTCTATTTTGCGTTTATGACACTTATTTTTTCACCCATATACGTTGCCTTACGCCTTCTTATCATAATTGAGGAAAATCAAAAGGGACATTATTTCCAGCGCTTCTTGCTGTGCGCAATGTCCGTACTTACTGGTGTATTGCTAAGCGGCATCATGCTCTTTCCAGCAGCCTACTACATTATTGCCGAAACAAGCCGCGTAGGTGGAACAGCTGCTTCCTCAAAGGGTACCGCTCTTAGTATGCTATCAAGCTTTATGTCACCCCGTGGTATTGGGTTCATATGTAGCAGACTTATGGGTAATGCACTTATAAGTGTCGGCACAAACTATGAATTTATGCCCAATAACAATGAGTTGGAATTTTTCCAAGGCGGGCTAGGCTGCGGCGTATATATCCTATTAGGCCAATTTCTCTATTGGGTATACAGTCAAACGAGCACAAGGCATCGTATTGCCGCTACATGTGCCTTACTATTTATCACGTTTTATTCGATTAACTTCTTCCTGCCTTCACTTATCACGATATTTCGTTATCCCACCTACCGTGCCTCCCTCAGCATAGATGCAATACTAATTTGTGCAATGGCAATAGGGCTTGAGAAAGGTTTTATTGAGCGCAAACCCGCATGCATTCCACTATTGTTCTCCATTTTTTTTTCAGCCCTTGTACTCATGTGGTCCTTAAATAAAACTATCAATTCTCGATTGCAATGCATGTTTTTCATTGTAATTCTGGCGCTTTCAACGCTTTTGACTATCCTCTGTTTTAAAAAACAAACTTGGATTCCAGTACTTACACTTGGTGTCTGTGCATTATTTATTTCGAGTTCTCTGGTAGATTCCTTTTCGGAAATTAATCGTAATCCACGCATAGTACCAAGTAATAAATTCCCACCAGCGGCAAGTCAGGCGCTTAGTGGAAACACAATCACTGCCTTGTCTAAGCTACAAGCCCGTGACAATAGCTTCTATCGAGTAGAGCGCGATTTTCACAGTCTTACAAAATGGAATGATGCACTTAGCTTTAACTACGCAGGCATTTCTAGTTATAACAGTGCAGAAGATGGTGAACTAGGAGATTTCTTTAATAAACTCTGGCCAACAGCCATATCTCATCGGACAAATAATTTCAGCTGTTATACCTTCCCTATAGACTCCACCAGCTCCCGCATGATGGCTATTACTGGTATTCGCTATCTCATCTGCCAGAACCCACTACCCTCAAAAACAAGCTGGGCAAAGCAAATAGAACAAGTTAATGGCTTATATATCTACGAGATAAGCTTTAGGGGAACCATAGTAAGCCCTCTTTATCTCAGAAATTCTGTGCTAAGCCAATCAGATGCAGAGAAGCTTAACATTAAACAACGGCAGCAAGCACTTGATAACAGTATCATTGTAGAAGACAGCCAGATAAGCTTACTCAATATCTCTTCCAACCAAAACAAGATTGAGACAAAAGTACAACTAAAGCTTGCTAGTGATAACTCTATCAGTGGCATCATCGACACTAACAGTGACGGGATTGCCTGTCTTGCTATACCCCACACAAAAGGCTGGAATCTTACTCTTGATGGCAAGCCTTTAGAAACTTTCTCCGCAAATTATGGCTTTATCGGCTTTAACTGCCCAGCAGGCAGACATGTGCTCCATGCCTACTATATCCCTGCTGGCATTATCCCTGGAATATTGATAAGTATTGCGGGAATTGTCTTCACTGCCGCATTCGTTATTTACCTCATTAAGAATAAATCCGTTGTTGATGGAGATATTCGGAACAACCGCAGGGTTAACTGATGCGATATTAGGCTCTTCTTGCCAAACTAGGAAGACATAACCAAATTGGAGCAGAAAATATCAGCGGGGACATATAACGGAATAAAACAACTGGACCGAATATAAGGGTGACAAGTAAGCCAAAACAAAGTGTCAAAGGAACAACTAACTGCATTTTCCGTTCGCATATAACATGAGCAAGCAACAATAGCAGTGACCACACATAGAGTCCAGACTTGCATATCTGGGCCAAAAGTGGCAGACGAGCATAAGGCATACTCCATCGCTGCTCATCTTTTGGGAATACCTTATCTCCGAATAATTTATCAAACACATGCTTATACACAGGAAATTTGCTTTGCCGTTCAATAGTTATATAGTCAGACCCAGGAAGTGAAAAATCGACATAGTCAATATAAGCATGAGTCATTTTGGCATCATAGTACTTAATGTCTGGATACCACAAACCATATGTAAGCTCAAGATGGGCAAGGATGTAACTACGCGGATGTCTCAAACCTAAATGTGCCCAAAACGCAATAAAGCCCTTAGGATCCTTGCTAATCAACTGGGTATTAAGGTGCGCTTTATACTGATCTGAAATTCTATTGTCACGAAAATAATTATGAGAATTGAGAAAGTGCTCGGGCATATACGTATAGAGTTGATTAAGATCTTCCTCAGATAGGGTATTTTGCTCATGGTTCCATACATAGACGAGCTGTGTTGCAGGAACGCTCATCATTTCCGTAATGGTAGTATCTTTTCGCGCACCCATCAAACTAAGTATCGGGCCATGAAACAATAGATAACCCACGCATGCCATAAAGACAACGGATAACAGCCTTACGCGCCATACTTTTGGCGATGCTAAAGCAAGCGCTACTAAAACAAAAATTAAGGTATAGAAACCATTGTTACGACACAGACAGAGAAAAAGTGCCCAAAACATCATTCGAGCGGGATATTTCCAAGATTGCCAAAATTTCTCTGATTCGTTTACCGCTATAAATAGCAGCATCAAACACATAGCAAAAGCTGCCATAAAGGGTGCATCTTGTAAAACTGAAATAGAGATTATTACAAGACCTAAGTTGAGACAAAAGAACGCTGTACTAAATCCCAACGCCTTATAACCAAGACGAGTATTTAAAAAATTGAGGATACGCCATACTACATAGAGAATAAAGACCAACTGCAGAAGTGTAAGTACTGCAAACCCCAATTCATAAGCACCAGCTATACTCCAACTTGTATGAACAAAAAAATAAAAGAGCAGCTGATAAGGAATAGACCATTTTGCTTGTAGTATGCCTTGACTTATCCCTCGATACCATTCAGGAGAATCAGCCTCGTAGATACCTGGCCAGAGCGCAAGCCACGCGGCAAACCACAAGACACATATCAGACTAAATGCCAGATAAACATGCTTTTTACTAGCAGAGATAGGGGTGTGATTGGCATGCCCCCAGCTACTCATCCATTCTAATAAATAAAGTACCAACGGAAAGAAAGTGAACACATAGAGTAGAGCATTCCCTAGTACTGACCCTAGATGGACAAATCTATCTTGCCAGATAAACTGAGTTCCCAGAGCCATACAAAATGAAAATATCAAACTCAAAACAGCAGAAGATATAAGATATTTCGGCGTGTGCTTTGATGTAAAAATGCAATTCCACAAAAGGAAGAAGGCAACGCAAAGGATAGGCAATACTAGTGAGCCTTGGACGCTCTTCTCAGCTGTAAAAGATGCGAGATAACGGAGCACTCCACAAGAAGAAATTAATGCAGAAAAAAGTGTGAGGACTTTTATCTGATAAAGCTCGGCTCTACGCATCCCATTATCCTGCATTTAATTATCCTTTTCTGGATGCTGGGTATCGTTCTTTTCCGTTCCAACAGGAAAATTAACCCTGTCACGAACTACATACTGTGGGGTTGAATTAACCGAGAGCACAATATTGCCTACGTACTCACCAATCATCCCCAAAGCAAAAAGCACTACGCCAAAAAAGAAGAGGAGTAGGCAAATGATAGAAGCCCACCCCGCTGGCATAAGAGGATCCGTCATTTTTTGAATGATGACTACAATTCCTGCAACGAAGCCCACCACTACAAAAAACATGCCCATCCAAAAAACCATGCGAAGCGGAAGTTTGGTGTAATTAAAATAGGAAAGCCATAAATTGATTAACTTCCTAAGGGTATAACCAGAACTTCCATGCTCTCGTTGGTGATGCTTTACCGTCACATTACCAATTCGAGTGGTCATACGAGTAAAGAGTGCATCCACAAAAGGATTGTAGTTATGGAATTTAATCATCTGATTTTTGATTTGAGATGTGCACATCCAGAAACTTGATGTCTTCATATCTGCAGGTTGTTCAAGCAGGATATTTCCCGTAACTTTATTAAGCCAGCTCGAAAAACGCTTAAGAGGACTTAGTGAGGGTCTTTCTTCGAAAACGCCATATACCACATCATACTCACCACTCTCCATTGCACTAAGTAGTAAGGGGATTTGAGATGGATGTGTTTGCAGATCGTCATCCATACAAAGCACCAAGTCCCCTTCAGCATAGTTAAGGGCGCACATTAAAGCGCTATGTTGCCCAAAGTTACGCATAAGACAAACGCCATGAACATTGGGATATGCTGACGCAAGCTCGCAAATCTTGTCATAGGTTTTATCAGGGGGATTGTCGTTGACTAATATGAATTCACAGTCATAGACAGCACTTTTTTCAAACTCAACCTGTGTCAAACGAACAACATCATCAAGGCTTTCCTCCGAATGGAAACAAGGTACTATAACTGAAACGAGCACACTATCCCCCTGAACCGCTATTGTTTTAATCTTGGTAGCACCCGCTAATTACTGTTGTAAAAAGACAAAATTGCAGTAACAACCGCTCGTTTATCTTCGTCAGCTAGGTTGAAATACATAGGCAGTCGTACCAACCGATCACTTTCACGTGTTGTGAACTCATCTTCCCCATTAAAACGACCAAACAACTTGCCCGCTGGTGCTGAATGCAGGGGAATATAGTGAAATGTTGCTTGAATACCCCGCTCCTTAAGGTAGGAAATTAATGCAGTCCTCTCACTAAGGTTGGCACATTTAACATAAAACATATGTGCATTATGCACGCATTCATTTGGAATATGAGGTAACCCGATATCTCCCCTTTTAGCAATCAGTTGCAACTTTTCCCAATAATAACTCCAAGTCTCAAGCCGGCTATCATTAATTTTATCCGCAACCTGCAGTTGACCCCAGAGATATGCAGCATTGATATCACTAGGAAGATAGCTCGACCCCCGGTCTACCCACGTATATTTATCAACCTGACCACGGAAGAAGCGCTGGCGATTGGTCCCTTTTTCACGAATAATTTCTGCGCGGTCATTATAGATAGGGTCATTAATGACCAGAGCACCACCCTCACCCATAGAGTAATTTTTTGTTTCATGAAAAGAGTAACAACCAAAAGTGCCGATAGTACCCAGTGCGCGGCCTTTATAGCTACTCATTACCGCTTGGGCTGCATCTTCTACAACCAAAAGATTATATTTGCGTGCAATGCTCATGATGCTATCCATCTCACAAGCAACACCGGCATAATGCACTGGCACAATTACTCGTGTGCGATCAGTAATAGCAGCTTCGATTTTTGTCTCATCAATGTTCATGGTATCAGGGCGAATATCAACAAACACTAAAGTTGCGCCAACCATCTGAAAGGCTGTAGCAGTAGAAGAAAAAGTAAAACTTGGAAGTATTACTTCATCGCCAGGTTGAAGATCACATAAAATAGCAGCCATTTCAAGCGCAGTAGTACCTGAGGTGGTAAGTAGTGCTTTTTGAGCTTTAAAGCGCTTTTCAAGCCAAGCATGACAACGCTTAGTAAAAGGACCATCACCACTAATCTTGTGATTATCCTCTACAGCTTCACGCACAAAAGCCATCTCGCTCCCAATAAAAGGTGGTACATTAAAATTAATCATTACGCTACTCCCAGCGAATAAATGGCAATGCCACACACGATGAAAACTAATGCTATATACTTCTGCAGATTCATTTTCTCATGAAAGATTGTAACGCCAAAAATAGTTACATAGATATAGCTGGTAGCTTCCAGCATGGGACCCATTGAAAGCGGTATGCCTCGATAGGCAAGGATCGACATGATAGTTGACCCTATAAAAATGATATAGCCCCCGATTACAAATGGATTCAGATATTCCTTGATTGTTGAGCTATAGTGCCGCATAGCGGATTTCTTCAACAACACCTGAGCTACTGCTGCAATAAATACCCCAAAAAGAAGAATAAAGGCATAGCGTAGATCTAGGTTTTCCATGACTATACCTCTTTTCCATTATTAGCTGCACTATCCTTTTTATTTGCATCTGCTGTGGCATACAACACAACGCCAATAAGCACAATAAGCCCACCAATAAGCTTAGGAATACTTACCTGTTCTTGAAAAATAAGCACTCCCCAGATAAGGCCCCACACCACAGTGACTGCTCTATTCGCATATGCAGTCGTAAGAGGAAGATACTTGATAATTTGCTGCCAGCCCAAGGCGTAAATGCCTAAAATACCAATAATGCCGCTATAGTACAGCACAAAAGGAATGCTGGGAAAAGCGAGTCCTGAAGCAACTTTACTTAATACGGTGCTGAGAGAATAAAATATCAACAGAAGTTGCAATAAAAGATAGATTTTTAGCTTTGATGGACTCATAAATTAATGCCTCTCCACGGGTAAGAAGGGTATGAGGTCTTCCAATTGAGAAGACTTAAGGATAAAGAACCCATGTCGGGAACCGCTGTCAACGATATCTGTTGACATATCCCCAAAAGAACTCACAAATTCAACTAACTCAGGACATGCTTCTCGAACGATATTCAATGTTGCAATATCGTTCGAATCAAAAATAAAGCGAATCATGGCATGAGCTGCTGTATGTAAGGAGGTTATATTGGGCTTTTTTCCCAATGCACAATCAATAACCGCCCCAACAAAATCAATGCCTGTAGAAAGCGGGACAAGACTACTACCAATGCAGTCTCCACCCATGCGACTTCCAATCTCAACAATCTTTATTTCCCCCGTGGGAAGCAACATGAGTTCCGAATGAGAAGCACCATATTGCACGCCCAAACTATCGAGTGCATGAGGAACTATTAACTTAATCTTCTGATAGATTTCTTCAGAAACTGGCGCAGGTTCAAGGTGGCCGGTTTCTATAAAGTGCGGGGCTCCAGAGGTAAATTTCTTGGTCAGCGCAAGAAAATGATGTTCTCCTTTCCAAGAAATATATTCAACACTAAATTCTTCACCATCCATACATTCTTCAATGAGAGCTTCTTTCGCAAAAGATGAGTCAATGGCACGCTCTACCGCATCTTGAAGAGCAGTCATATCAGCAGCATCAAGCTTTGTGATACTACGACTCCCCGAACGATCTACAGGCTTAACTATGAGTGGATAAGTCATACCAAAATCTAATATAGGCTCGCCCGCACGAATAAGGCGGCTTTTAGGAGAAGGATCTCCGTTACGCTCGAACGTTTGACGCATCAAGTGTTTGTTTGTAGATTTTTCTACCGTATCAACAGAATTTGACACCAATCCTAAACGCTCGGCAACCCGTGCAACGGTAATATTTCCCAAATCAGATCCAATAGTACAAATACCCTCAACTCCAACTTTATTACAAATATCGCAAATTTCGTCGATTTCAGTAATTGAAATCGGGTAGAAGACATCAGCGGTCTTCTCACCAATCGAACCATCCTTCCAAGCAAACACATGAGTCTCAAGTCCGCGTTCTTTTGCTTTGAGAATGAGGGGGTTCTGGAAATCTGAAGCTCCAATAATGGCAATCTTTTTCGGCATGCAAATACACCGACCTTTCCAGCAAAATCTGCGAACATAACACGCCATCCTCCATGCCAATCATATGGAGTAACATGCATAACGATGTCATCCATGCACTATTTAGGAAGAATCCCCATAGTTGCCATGATGAAAATGAAGTATAGCCCATGTCTGTTGCCAATCCGCTTAGCCAGCTGAAGGACAACTATGCCATTATTGGGACTAGATGTTGTTGCTTACTTGTCTCTTGTAAAGCTTTGTAACGGAGGAGTGTATGGACCAAAACGAAGTTATACGTTTGGTTGAAACTCTCAATCTACGCACTATCGAGCTTCGTGATTCTGATATCTATTCGGCGGGGATTCGCGCAAATAATATTCACAAGCTCACGCATCCTTTGACCTTTGATCATCTTCGAAGTGGTTTTCGCGCATGGCTCACTTCCCGACGTTTTGCCCGCGCCCCTCGTCATGAGCCTCGCTCAAACTTGGATCCCACTACATGGGAAAAGAGTTTACGTCCAGGTAGTAGAGCAAAAAAGGTAGTCGTGTACTCATGCATCACTGGTGGATATGACGTTCCCCTCGAGCCACTAATGGATGTGCCCCAATTAGATTACGTTATGTTCCTTTCTGGTTCAGAAGTACCTCACTCAACAAAATGGGACATACGTCCTATTCCTTCTGAAATCCAAAGGTTAGCTAATAATTCTTTGATTAATCGCTATATCAAATTTCACCCCCACGAACTATTTGGGGATTCGTATGATGCCTCAATCTATATTGACGGTAATATTCAAGTGATTTCTGATTTGAGTTATTACGCGGATATGATTCATCCTCAAGCGGGTATTGCCTTGCATTACCACCGAACTCGTAACTCAATTGCTGATGAAATGATTGCCTGCAACGCATTAGGAAAAGGGTCTCTTCCAAAAATGCAAGCGCAGGTTAACAACTATAAAGCACAGGGGTTTCCCCTAGATTATGGTTTACTCGAATGCAATATTATCGCAGTTGATTTGCATAGCACACTTAGTAAGAAACTAATAGCTGAATGGTGGGATGAACACTGCCGCTTTGATAGCGGCCGCGATCAGCTTGCCCTGCCCTACGTATTGTGGAAAAACAACATCCCTATCGAGTATGTAGCTACTATGGGGCATAACGCTTATCGAGATTCAAAGGTTTTCATCAAAAACCATGACGCTTAGAACAGGATTATCTGGTGAAAAAAGTATTAATGGTCTCTTGTGAAGGTCTAGGTAATGGCGGAGTGCAAGCAGTGATGATGGGTATTGTGCGGGGGCTTAAGTCACACTGTCACTTTGACATGCTACTTTTTACATCAGAGCGTCGTTATTATGACGACGAATTTGAATCATATGGAAACATCTTTCGCATTCCTCATTATGAAGGATCAAATCCATTTCTCATCTACTCAGATTACTATCTTCGGGGTCAGCATCTCTATAAAAGGGTTAAAGAGATTTTGAAAGAGCATGGACCTTACGAGGTAATTCATTGTAATAACGACTTTGAAGGTGCTTTGTGTCTCAAGGCAGCAGCTGAAGCTGGTGTACCCATACGTATCATCCAAGCACATGTCGAGCTCTCTCTTGCTAATGAAAACATACTTCGTAGGCATATTGACCTTAAAAGACGAAATCTCATTTGCCAATATGCAACCACATTAATTGGGTGCTCAACTAAGGCATGCAGTAGCTTGTATGGCCCAGATGCTCCTTTCATTATCATTCCCAATGCCTATGATGCTCAGCGCTTTAACAAAAATTTGTATTCCCTTCATAACGACCGACTGACACTCATACAAATTGGAAGATTTATCGAAAATAAAAACCAGTTATTTAGTGTGTCAGTTCTCAGGCATATCCAAGAATACATTGCAGATGCCCAGCTAAACCTTGTAGGGTTTGGAGATGATTCTGAATTATCTCGTCTGCATCATGCCATTGAAGAAGCAGGACTAACCAATTTTGTCCACTTGTATCCAAGTGATGCAAATACCCCAGAATTACTTAGTGGTAGTTCAGCTCTACTCTTACCTTCTCGACATGAAGGCTTCGGCATCGTCCTTGTGGAAGCACAAGCTATGGGAGTGAGATGTTACGTCTCCGATACAGTGCCGCGAGATGCCAATGTGGGCGGGTGCAGCTATCTGCCTTTGCAAGACGGAGCTGCAATATGGGCAAGACGCATCGTGAATGACTACTCGCAAGGTCTATGTAAACATCACGACTATGATTGCACACAATTTAAATCCACTACGGTTATAAAAAAAATCAGAGACATCTACTTTCCCTATCAACACTAAGCATCAAGAAGAAGGACAACGCACATGACAGACTCATCAAGACAGAGGGAAATAGGAGCACTTGTATCCTATGCAGATACCTTTGTTGCAATGGCAGTTGGCCTTTTATATGTTCCCCTACTCCTACGCACCATTGGTCAGGCGGAATACGGTCTATATCAACTCATCGGATCAATCATTGCATACCTCAATATCATCAGTTCAATGCTTGCTGCTGGCGTAACTCGGTATTACTGCAAGTTTTTTGCTCTTGGCGATAAAGAAGGCATGGCAAAAACGCTTGGCATTTCCAAAAAAATCTACAGTACAGCAAACATTGTTGTTGTCGTTGCTGCTACAGCTCTCATCTTCATCGTTCGCACGGTCTATGTGACATCTCTATCTCCCTGGGAGTTAAATGAAAGTGGCATTATCATAGGTTTGCTCGCCTTTAATTTAATGCTGACCATGAATAACACTCTTAGCATTGCCGTTATTACAGCTCATGAGCGTTTCGTTTTCCTGAAGCTATCAAATCTTACTTTAACTGCACTTCAACCAATTACCGTGCTGCTAGTGGTTCAGGCAATGCCATACGCAGTTGCAGTGAGTGCCGCGCAGGTTGCCCTCAATGCTCTACTAAGATTTGTACAGCGAAGCTATGCTATCAAGAAACTTGGTATGGATACCTCTATCCGCAAGTATGATCGAGACCTTGAACGAGAACTTATGCGTTTCTCCAGAAATATTCTGCTAAGCACTATCGCGGATCAGATTTTTTGGAAAACTGATCAACTTATACTGGGATACCTGTATGGCACCTCAGTCGTAGCCGTTTATTCCGTCGGTATGACCATTAATACAATCTATTTGTCACTGGGTATGGCTGTATCGTCAGTTTTCATGCCACAGGTAAGTGAATTGTGGCACAAAGACAAAAATATTCAAGCAATATCAGAGCTCTTTACCCGTGTAGCACGAATTGCACTTTATCCCCTGCTTCTCGTACTGCTCGGATTCATTGTCTTTGGCAAAGAATTTATCATACTTTGGGCAGGCCCTAGCTACGTTGAGGCATATCTCATTGCTGTGATTGTTATGATACCTTTTACTGTTGACCTCATGCAAAATATCGGTTTAACCATACTTCAGGTAATAAATAAATACGGATTTAGAAGCATGGTTTATCTTACTGCGGCAACACTCAATATCATCCTCACTCTTATTCTTGCCCAGACTTTTGGTGGCATAGGTGCCGCTATTTCTAGCAGTATTGCCATCATTATCAGTAGTGGATGCATCCTTAATTGGTATTACCAGACAAAAATTCATCTCGATATGATGACTTTTTGGAAAAATATCATCCGTGAAACAATTCCTCTAGTTGCCTACGCAAGCATCATGTTTTTTGCATGGTCACGCTACAGGATGGGCGTCAGTGCCATTGGTTGGATACCTCTAATCCTAGGCATTCTTATATTCAGTCTTGGTTTCTTGATAACCGCTTATCTCTTCTCGTTTAATAATTCCGAGAAGAACCTAGTAAAGCATCTCATTCATTTCAGCAATGATTAGAAGCTCTAACCAATCTCAAGCAGCTTCGCATACTCGTCAGCGTACTCGGCGGGATAAAACTGGTTGTAGCCTGCGCCATGATAGAGCGTAATTTCGCTGAAGTAGAACTGTTTGCCCATGTCATAAAAATCGACACGGACATACTTAAAATTCTTTGCAATCTCAGTGCCAATGCGAAGCATTTCATCGAGACATTGTGGGCGCGGCTCAACGATTGGTTTAGTGATTTTTTTGTACTTAGCTTTGGAAGTGAACTGGAATGGCAGAAGTTTCCAATCAGGTGTAAAGAAAGCACGGTAGTTATCACCCTCGCGGTCGATAACCTTATATACAAAGGCACATTTCCCATTGAAGAAATGCAGTTTAATATCGGCTGGCACCCGCCCCTCAGAATCCATAAGAAGCTTTTCGATAAGCAAGCAAGGCTGAATATTTTTGTATTGCCATTCACGCGTTTCATAGTAATGGTTGAGCGTCATCCATGCATGACAACGACCCCTCAGACGTTTGTAATCTACCTTATTGCGATCTCGAACAATTTTCCAAGTGCCCGCGCCACTATTGCATTTGATAATCGTGGGATAATCTGGAAACGCTTCTTTGGTGACTTCCTGCCAAGAATTAAGCTTTCTTACCAGCGGCACCAGATGCTCTTCACCAAAATGCTCAGCAATATAACTTCTAACACGATATTTATCCGCCACCATCGTGCAAAAATCGCGGTGATCATGGAGCTTGAGCCAGCACATCTTTTCATTGAGTGTCTGCGGATTATCAAGATTAGGAGCATAGCCTAATACCTGCGTAAAAATCTTCTCCTCAACCTTGCGCTCGCCCATAAGCTGCATGGGAAGTTTAAATTTCAAAGCAAAGTACAACCAACGAACGGGATAGGCCTCTTTTAGCTTACCGACAAAACTCATATGCTTCTCTCTTTCAAATTTTTATTCAAGCTCGCAAGACCTAGTTGAGATAAAAATCGCGATACCACTCGGCAAAAGATCGCAGACCTTCACGCAGAGTTGTCTCAGGTCGATAGCCAAACTCGCACTCTAAAGCTTCGGTATCTGCATAAGTCACAGGTACATCTCCTGGCTGCATGGCTACAAGCTCTTTATGTGCCTCAAAATCAAAACCCTGAGGCAGCACACCTGCGCGCACCAATTCTTCTTGCAGGGTGCTGACAAAGTCGAGCAAACTTTCGGGACGACCGCCACCAATGTTGTAAATGGCATAGGGAGGCACTGGCAGTCCGTCTACGCCTGTTTTGCGCTCAGGAGCACGGACAAGTACCCGTACAATACCCTCGACAATATCGTCGATATAAGTAAAGTCACGACTACAATTCCCATAGTTAAAAATCTTGATAGTGTCGCCCTGTAAAAGCTTATTAGTAAAACCAAAATACGCCATATCAGGACGCCCTGCTGGACCATAGACCGTAAAGAAACGCAGTCCCGTCGAGGGAATGTCATAGAGCTTGGAGTAGGCATGCGCCATCAGTTCATTAGATTTTTTGGTAGCAGCATAAAGAGATACGGGGTTATCCACGCGGTCATCAGTGCTAAAGGGTACCTTGGTATTGCCGCCATATACTGACGACGATGATGCGTAGACTAGGTGTTCTACACCGCATGCTCCCCCATCGTAGCTGTGTCGGCAGGCTTCAAGAATGTTGTAAAAGCCAATAAGATTTGACTCAATATAGGAGTCGGGATTCGTAATGCTATAACGCACACCTGCCTGCGCTGCAAGGTTCATCACAATATCAGGCTGATAACGCTCAAAAAGGGAATCAACCAAAGCTTTATCTGCAATCGAACCTCGGATAAAATCCCAAGAAGCCTGAGGATTTGCTTCTGCACGCTCACCAATCTTTGCTAGGCGCCATTCCTTAAGTGAAACGTCATAGTAGTCGTTCATATTGTCAATACCAACAACATGACAGCCCAATCCCAGCAAACGTTCCGAAAGATTCGATCCGATAAAACCTGCAGCGCCCGTTACCAGTACTATCTTGCCTTGCAAGTTCATGTCACTCATCTTTACTCCATTACTCTTGGCGCCAGCTCAGCTACATGCGTTAAACCCCATATAATCAATACCGTATACTAGCATTCACGCCCATCAAAAGGCTGTCGCTACGGCATTCGCAACATAAACGAAGGGATCTGAAATGAAACTTTTGATAGGTGGAGACTTCGCCCCTACCAAACAAAATTTTGATCTTTTTGAGCAAGGCGATGCTGAGGCACTCTATAGCTCTGAGCTTTTGAATTATCTCAAGACTTTTGACTATCGCGTCTTTGACTTTGAAACTGTATTTGAGGGCAAGGGCACTCTTATCGAAAAACATGGGCCCCTTATTACCACACCTGTATCCTGCCTTCCAGGCATTACCGCTATCAATCCCAATCTCTTTGTATTGGCAAATAACCATATTAATAACCTGGGCAAGGAAGGTATTCAGCACAGCTTTGATATTCTTGAGCAAAACAATATCGCCCATGTTGGCGCAGGTGTAAATCTAACCCAAGCGCGTGAACCCTATATTCTCGAGCATGGAGGACTCAAAATTGGTTTTTATGCCTGTGCTGAGCATGAATTTAATGCCGCCGGTGAGCAAAAAGCAGGCGTCAATCCCTACGACCCACTGGAAAGCTTCGATGATATTCGCAAGGCAAAAACACTCTGTGACTATCTCATCGTTTTTTATCACGGTGGCATGATTGAGTATCGCTATCCCCTACCTACTGAACGTCGGGTATTCAAAAAATTTGTCGATGCTGGTGCCGATCTTGTAGTTGGCCAACATACACACTGCATCGGCTGTGCAGAAAACTATCAGGGCAAAACTCTCCTCTATGGACAAGGAGATTTTCTTTTTGCTCGTCCTACGCTCAATGAATATCGCTACTCTGGACTCCTACTCGAGGTAACTATTGATAAAGATGGTCTTAGAGTCGATTACAATCTGCGTATCAAACCGCAAAACACTATTCGCTTGGCTACTGATAAAGAAAAAACTGAGATTCTTGGAGCTTTTCAACTGCGCGGACAAGAAATACAAGACCAAAAACGCTATACCGAGATTTATCGAACGCATCTTGAGACACGCAAGGGTTTCTATCTTGATAGGCTTCTTGGTAAATTTGGACGTTCACTTATCTATGCTGGTCTTAACAAGCTTACAAGCGGACGCTATCGCAAGTGGAAGATGCGCCGACGCTTTGACAAAACCGACTGGCTTATTTTGGATAACTGGGTAAGCTGTGAGACGCATCAGGAGCTCTTCCGTGACATGATTCAAAGTGAATGGCAGGAAAAATCATGAACGAAGTAGTACCTCCTCATCGCTGTACAGGTTGTGGTGCCTGTTCAATAGCCTGTCCTGTCAGCGCTATCACTATGGAGACTACCCCTGATGGTTTCTTACATTCACATATCAATCAGGACGTCTGCATTAATTGTAAGCGCTGTCTCAAAGTATGCCCCGTGCTGAATCCACCTGAAAAAAGGGAACAAGAGACAGTGTATGCAGCGCAGTCACCAAACGCTGCCGTGCTCCAGCATTCAGCCTCGGGCGGTGCTTTTTTTGAGCTTGCAACAGCATTTTTAGCTGAGGGGGGCAGCGTCTATGGTGCCACGATGAAGCTCGAAAATTCTCAAGCAGACATCTCTCATCTTGCTGTAACTGACTCACAAGATCTGCCCTGCTTACAGGGTTCTAAGTATGCACAAGGTCGCGCATATCCTGTATTCAAAGAAATTCGCGGAAAACTTCGCCAAGGTGAGCGCATCCTTTTCTCAGGGCTTCCCTGCCAGGTCGCAGGACTTTACGGCTATCTTGGAAAGAAATTTGAGACACTCACCACAGTAGATATTTTTTGTCATGGCAACACCTCACTCGACCAGCTCAATTGCTATCTCACATATCTCAAAGACAAGTATCACAGTGATATCGATGAATATATCTTTCGTGATAAAGAACGTGGCACTGGTTACAAACCAAAAGTCACCCTCAAGTCTGGCAAAGTAATTCGCCAGACTACTTTTCAGGAAGCGTATTGGTATCTCTTCCAAAATTCGAAGTTCTATCGCGAGTCCTGTCACAGTTGTCCTTATGCCAGTCCCGAACGCATCTCGGATATCTCCATTGGAGACTTCTGGGGTATTGAGCAAGTTCGCCCTGAACTCTTGTCAGCTAAGGACGGTAGACTCAATGAGCGTTATGGCATCTCGGCAGTGCTTGCAAATACCAAAAAGGGCAAAGCACTCATACAAGCAACACAACTTGTTTTAGAAGACTCTACTATTGACGAGGTCGCATCTCACGGCGCCGCCATTTGTGAGCCCCAAGCAGCTCCAGAGGACCGAGCTCAGGTACTTGAAATGTTCCGTGAGGGAAACTTTGCCCAAGCTAAAGCCTATACCAAACGTCAACTTGGCTTGTACTATTACCTTGACCTGCTTTCTGACACACAACTAGTTAAACTCGCAAAAAGAGTTCTTGGAACTTAACTAATCTGCCAGTGCATCGATTTTGTATAACCTCATATCATCTTTGGCGAGTATCACTTCAAACCCTGGTGTTTCATCAGTAAGTGACACGAAGCCTTTCCAATCTCTGCTGTGGAATTTATCAAAGAGACTCGATTTACCATGCTTAGCATCAAAATCTTTATCTAAAAGCAAAAGGTACTGTGCGCCCGTCTTTTTCACCGCTTTTTGCACTTCGCTGTTGTACATATACTCATTGATTTTGTCTGAAATGACTTCACTCTCAGGAGTATTACCTCCATCAAATCGACGGTAATAAGTATTAATATCACTCAAGGGATAAGCAAACGCGCTGCCATCACCAGGCACATTCAATACAAGATCATCCTTAGTGATCTTTTTTACCCTAGTAAGAAAGTCGCGCTCGTCTTGATCCAAAATTGAACGAGATATGTCGTTGTACCTATGAGCGCGGCTTCCCGTATATCCAAAGGCAGTCGAAATAGTGACATCCTCATACGGAACCTTGATATTGGGATAAAAAATCATCGCAAACGATGCTACAAAAAATATACAGGGAATTAGCAAGCGTTTAAAACAGTCTCGCCCATCCTGAACCGCAAGCTCCTCAAATAAATGTTGAGTGACACGTACGAGTGATTCCATACCAAGAGCTGCAAGGGGCATCGCCAAAATACAAGCAATAGATGCGAGGCGATTGTAGTCGGTATACCAAAATCCCGTCATATATTGCTTAAAGGAACCGTCAAGAGAAGCTGAGATAACAAAGAGAATACAGTAAAGGAGGAAACTCCCACTTATCCAAAGATAGTTTCTACGGTAGAGACTATAAAGGATACCCAGCCATACAAACAATGCAAGCAGAGGTTGCATAGGCACATCTTTAAAACCTAAGAAGAGTGCTTCGATAACCGTAGCGCGAAGGGGGGCATAGGCATAATGCACATAAAGAGCGACGGAATTGACAAGAGGTATCTCATAACAAATACGCCACGCCGCTACCACAAAAAGTAAGAACGTTGCTATTGCTACAACTGCACTAAGTCGCGAATTATGACGTGATCTATTTATGTATGCACGCCAAATTATCCCCATGAGATATGGAATTAAAGCTACACCTAGGGTAAAAGCCATACTCGGATGAGCAAAAACAAGAGCTAATAAACCCGCAAATAAGATGGCGATTTTCCCCAGCTCATATTTCTTTTTTAAGGCATCTTCAGACACCATAACAAACAGAGCGAGAAACGCTGGTAGTAGAACTACGCCAAGAAAAAACGAATTCTTCGCCTGAGGAATAAGAATGTGCCAAGGGAATACTCCAAAGGCAAAAGGAAAAAGCGCTCCCAAACGCAAGGCGAGTGGTTTTTCTTTAAGCGTAGTGCGCAAAAACAAATAAATGCCCGCAGGAAAACAAGGTACGAGTAAAACTGCATTGATAACATTAGCCCCAAACGCCGCATTTTGATTTGTAAAGCCCGTAATCATTGCGGCAAGCACATGCCACGCCGCTGGATAATAAGGCTTCCCCATAATGGATGCATGGGATATATCCTCAAATAAAGAGGAACTAAAGATTGACCATTGACCAGATTTTACATAACGCCAAACCAAATTGAGATGTTCAGTATTATCTGTTTTCCACGTAAGGGAGGACGGACCATCCAAGGGTCGAAGATAATACAGTCCAAAAACCAAGAGTGCAATCAACAGATAAGGTAAAAAAACCTTGAGTTCCCCTTTGAAAGAGTTTTGAGATGTGCAAATAGTTCCTAGATGTTGGGACGAAAATTGTAATTCCCCTCTCCTCCGCTGCAGTCGTCTAAAAGCCAGTACCACAGTTGCAAGCAAACACAAAGGAAGTGCCACGCTTACCCAAGAAGCAAAGATTCCAAGTTTTTCAAATACTATGCCAACTACCGTGTAAAGCGTTATCGTCACAAGGGGCGCTAAAGCAAGACTGAAAAAACGATCATAATCACATGCTCTTATTAAGAAATAGCCAGGTAAACATACAAAAACTAGGCAAATAGGCAACGCAAGAAAAAAATGAAGCCACATGACAAATTCCTTTGTTTGCAAATACAAAGAAGAGAGGATGGCGACAAATGTCGTCACCCTCTCCTCATCTCACATTATAAGCACGACCTCTAGTACGAAAGGCAAGTTGTACCACGAGTGATGTTGTCATAGACCCACTTGGCATTGCCAATCTCTAGACGACAGCAAGCCCCAGACTGACGAGCCCCAAGCTTATTGACATAAGGATACAGAATCTTAGTTTTTGCATAATACAAAAGCGAGTGGAAACTAGGCCCCATACCCGAAGTCTTGTAGAATTCCGTCCAGTAATACTCACCAGTTTCATAGATGATGCCATTGGGGCCCATATCACCGTAATAAGCTTTTTTACCAGATGTCCTGAATAAGCCCTTTGGCGTAGGAGATTCAGGTTTGCCTACTGAACAACGGAAAATTTTATGGGGAACCCAAGTATCATTTTCAAGGTGGTACACATTGACATAGAAACGACTCTGATCGATGGTAATTATGTACTTGGTACCGCTCGATAGATTATTAATTTTGCGATAAGTCACATAGGTAGAGTACTTCCAGTTACTTCTCTTACCCTTTTCATTAACGTAAACATACTTGCCACCACTCAAATCCCAGTGACTTGTATCTTGAATAATCCATTTCTGTGCAGCAGTATTATTATTTTCCCATTGGTGAACGTTGGCTCCGTCTGCCTTTGAAGCTCCAGAGATATCCAGTACAAGGCCAGACTTAAGGTTTTTGAAGCTTAACCAACCACCATCAGCAATTTCTACTACCCATTTTTGTGCAGCCGTCCCATTGCTTTGGAATTGACAAACATTAGCTCCTGCCGCACTTGATCCATGATAGATTTCAACAAGCTTGTCTGAGTTAGCATTTTTCAGGGTAACAACGTTGTTCCCTACATTAGTTACTTGGAATTTCTGGCTATCAAAATTCCTAAATCTGCCTGCTGAAATGTTGCCACCATTTTTATTATCTGTACGATTAGCACCAAGCACAGTACCCAGCTGAGAAACAATCTTGTAAGTGCCATCTGCAACAAGCTGAGCAGGATTAAAAACAAAGTACGAATAAGAGTCTGTAGGCTCATATAACGAAAGGGAACTTCCATCATGAACTTGCCCACTACCTAGACCTAAAACCCTATTTGGCACTGCAAGGCTATATAATGAAAATGCATTACCATTCCAAGCAAGATCCCACTGATTATGTTCATTAGCTACAGTGGTACTGTCGCCATCTTGAATAAATCCTTTTTCAGGATTGAAAGTTAACCAACCGCCAGATGCTGCGGTGCGAAAACGATACACATTCTCATATCCATCAATTTTCTTAATTTCAAAGCGCTGCGCACGAGTGCCATTGGAGCTAAACATTCTAACTGCTGTTCCTGAGGTATTTCTGCCAGAAGTAACGTCAAACACCTTGTTTGGATTAATGAAGCTACCAATGGTATAGATTCCCTCATCAATTAGACTCGTTTTTTGTAAGTTAAAATTCTGAGCGGACGTACCATTCGCTATAAAGCCTTGGAGGTTGATACCACTACGATTTTTTCCTCCGCTTACGTCTAACAAAAGACCCGTCGCCTTATTGATCAAGCGAAAGCTTCCATCAGGATTACTGCGCAAAGCCCACTTTTGATTATTCAGACCTCGTTTAGAATCTTGGTATACATTAGATCCATTGACGACACTATTTTTCATAGTAAGAACTTTGCCAGTTCCCATCAAATTGATGTAGTAAAAACCATCGCCCGCATTTTGCAAATACAGCTTCTGCAACTGTGAGTTTGAGGTTACTTTCTCAAGTTGGACGTTAGCGCCATTTGACTTTGAGCCGCCTTTAACGCCAATAGTATAGTTTTGATTATTCGCTGTCGTGATGAAATGAGCGCTAGAAGGCTTATCAATGTCACTTACTGCAACCTCAGGATGCGCTTTGTAAATATAAAAACGCTGCGCCTGAGTATTATTGGATTGGTAAAGTTGAACATTGGATTCATTTTCAACCCGACCACCATATACATCAATAACAAGATTCTTATTAAGTTTAGAAACAAGGTTATACGCACCATTGGAAAGAGACTTCAAAAACCAAAGCTGAGCATCACAATCTTCTTTCTCAGCATCGATTTCAATATTTGCTTTAACAATACCCTGCTCCCCAGTGACCTGTAACATCAATTTGGTACCGTGCTTAGCAATGGTGTAATACCCATTGCCTTTGTGGACAAAATCCCACTGCTGAGCGGCAGTATTGTTATTTTCATAAAGCTGAACATTTGCATGGCTATATTCTTTGTTATGCCAAACATCTACAACCTTGGAAAGACCTTTGTAATTTCCAGAGCCAATTACATAGGTGCCATCCTCAAGGGGCGGCTCTACCTCATCAGCATCAATTGCATTTGACTTCTCATCTTCTAAAGAAGCAGAAACTTCCTTTGCGTTCTCAGTCAATTCTGTATTCAAATTTTCAGTTATTTGATTGTCTTCATGAGCTGAATTTTCAACATCCGAATTAGGAAGAACATCACTTCCAACTACAACAGAATCAGAACTTTTGAACTCAGTAGATGCCACCGATGGAGCTTCAGCAACTACAGCTGAATCTCCATAAGCCATGCTGCTAGCAGCTGTGGCCGCCTCTCCCTGGCTATCAGTTTCTGCAAAAGCAAGGACCGGGGCAGCAGCTCCTAGGGCAAAAGCTAAACCGCATACTACAATAGATTTTTTTAAGTTCTTGTGCATGAATACTCATCCTTCCTGCACAGACCGACGTTATCATCCAGTCTTTACAAAGTTATGAAGATAGTAACACGAAACCTATGCGCAACTTATTATTTCGGCGCTTTCAAGGAGAAGATTAGTAAATTAGTAACCTTGTTTTTTTATAAAACGATATGTACGTGCACGATTTTCTTTATCACGATAGGCATACCATTGATTCGCTTTCTTAAGATTCTCGTCTAATGCCACACACTTATTGTCCAGAACCTCCTCAATAGCCTGAACTGTTTCATCAACATTTTGCCCCATAGATCCAGGCAAATCCGTATTGAAATCTATATAACTCCCTACGTATTCAAGGAAATCTGCCTGATCGAATTGGTAATAGACTACTGGCTTATTCTGATATAAAACATCCCAACACACACTGGAATAATCCGTTACCAGCATTGAGCATTCCATGATGAGCTCATTGAGTGGACGTTGTCCTAATGGCACCAAATGTATGCGCACATTATCACTTTGAAATGCCTCAGTAAACTCATTGATTTTGGGGTGTATAAAAAAATATAAGCTAGCATCGTATTCTTCAAGAAGGGACTGAAGATGTTCATTATGCAAGAGTTGAGAATATGCTCTGAAATACTCACTTGTAGTAAAAACATCCATACTCTGTTCTTCGAGCCAAGGACGCCAAGTAGGCATAACAAGTATCATAGGATGCTGTATATCAGCATGATTCTCAATCACATCCCAACGTGATAAACCTAATACTGCAACCTGCTGCTTTGCATAACCAAAGTAATCTACAATTATTTGCCGCTCTGCCTCGGATGAAGTAAGAAAGTATTTTATAGGACTTGAATTACTTGCACCAAAACCCTTATCTACGCGCTTCATCGCAATGACGCCATGCTGTAAAAACAGCATATCTTTCTTCCGCATGCGCGATTGAATGATGTTGGGCATAGCGCGCCATTGATAGAGATGTTGGCTGGAGTCAGATCCGATATAAAGATTCGCCAGAAGCGAATAAAGGAGATGACGAAAACCCATAAAATTCAATATATGACGACCGTACTTTTTTAGTTTTGCATAAGCCGACGCATTTTTATCTATAACATAATAGATGTCTTTATTCTCGGTAGTCGGTAGCTCATCCATGCAATATCGGAAAAAGTAGTAACCATTATCCTCTGCAAGCGAGCAAAACTTCTCGTATACCAACCAAATATTTCTTTTCCCTATAATTTCTTTTACGACAGGAGCAAGCAAAACCGCTAATAGTGAGCGCATTCTCGTAGCAAAACTGTCATAGATAGACGATGGCCTACAGGTAAAAGCAAGGCGTCCAGCTTTTGCTGTTGCGTAGGGAAAAAAGATTAACCCGTCTGGGAGTTTCACTCGAGTACCACGCAAAATAAAACGATGCGTTATTTTTTTGGGAACCTTGACGTACACACGATAGGATTTTCCACCTTTTGAAACTGTGACAAAAAAATCCCAGTATATTTCCTGTACTCCTAATTTATCAGGGAAAAAAGAAGTAGAAATGATAGTTCGATCAACCTGTACTTTAATTTCCACTTTTAATTCATGAACAAGAACTTCCGAAACACTTCTATATACCAATTCCAGACCACTACAAGAAAACTCCGTTTTTGGAATTGCCACTTGTATAGAAACTTTACCTCCCAAGCCACAGCTCAAAGAGAGTAATTTGCCAAACAGATAATTTGAGGGAACCTCATCCTCCCAAGAAGCTAGGAGCGATAATGTGCGATTGCCTTTCTTTGCGTAGGGCGTAACTGCAAGCGCACTTTCATTTCCCACCTGATGTGAAAATGTAGGATAGGGAGCTTCGTGGAAAGCTTCTGTTATAAGCGATGGGTAGTAATCCGCAGCATAATCACAATAACTGGTATTACTTTGTAATGGTAGAGATAAACTGTATGAAAAAAACTGATCGCCTTTTTGATCTGACACAAGCAGACCAAATGAAGCACGTCTAATATCATTTTCACAAAAATATCTAAGACAATTTCGTAGGTCAAGCGAAATTAAATGCGAACTAATGACCACATCTGTAAGCTCTTGTGCCCAAAGTACCTTTTCTCGTTTTATCAGATAAAGCCACATATGATCGCGCAAGTCGAACTCGCGAGGAAATCTAATTTGAAGTAACTCCTCTTCGCAAGAAACCTCAACTACCAGTGTGCGTAGCTGAGCACGCGCCAGTTCCGTTGAAACAAAATCTACCGACTCTGCGATTAAAGCAGCGTCTTTATAAAAGTTCATAAGAAACAATCCACCTAAGACTGAAGTCTGCTTTTTACGTCGGTAGTAGAAATACCTTCTGTGCGATCTAAATAGACCACATCACAGTATTCCTTGAGATACTCAAAACGATCAGAACCAGCCCAGTCACCACCCATTACCACGGTATCAATGTGATACTTTTGTACGTCCTCAATCTTTTGTTCCCAGCTTTTCTCGGGAATTACGAGGTCAACATAACGGATAGCCTCAAGCATCTCTTTGCGCGTCTCATAGTCATAAAACGAAGTCTTGCCTTTGCCTGCATTGAATTCGTCAGTCGAGAGAGCCACCACAAGATAATCACCAAGTGCCGCTGCACGCCGAAGTAGGCGGATATGACCGTAATGCAGCAAATCAAAGGTGCCATAGGTCAACACACGCTTAAGACCAGTATATTCACCGTTTCCAGAAAAATAAGGCATTGGCCGCCTTCCCCAAGTCTTCAAGTATTCGCAGATAAATCAACACACATATTCTACCATCCCTCCCCCAAAGCATCCGCCTTAACCTATACTCGGATTAACAGAAAACCAGAAAGACGTACCTAGACCAACTGCAAAAGCCTAGGAACAGCCAGAGGTAGTAATGGTAAAGACATTGCCCTAAATCGTAGCCATCCGAGGAAGTTCGTTTTACATCTTTAAAGTAGAGTTTCTTGAATAGGACAGCTTCAATCGGTGACACAAAATTGTGCGAGGAAAGTGAAACCCAGTCTATTTATTGTATAAGTTTCGCTATTTCACAATATTTCAATCATTAGCCTGCATATTTACTCATATTAGGAAAGTTGCAGGAAAGTTAGAAACCAACCAAAACCAGGCAAAAGAAAGTTACGGGCAATCAATATGACGACACTACAAAGCCTTTACCTGCAGATGGGCGGCGTAAAGAAAGTTGTGGGAAAGTTAGCTTTACGCCCAAATAGGCACGTACCGCATATATCGAGGAGCAGTTGACGGATCAACTGGCTTTATTAATTCCGCATCCACTGTCGCCGCAAGCAGCTTCGAGACGGTAGATTGGCTAGGTCCCCCTTCACCAAAACGAGAGCGGAGCGACTTGTTAGTCATAACATCACCATTCGTGAAGCAGATGCACGCATGCCAATAGCATGCCATCATGCGATCCCAAGCATCCATCGAACGGTAAGGTACATAGGACATGAGGGATACCCTCAAGCTTCCTCCAGCTCCCTCATATTCAACTACCTTCGGTGCAGGAAGATACGATGCTTCACACGAGGAGATAATCTTATCCCATCCAGTACCAAGCTCCTCGCAAAAACGGAAGCGCCTCATAAGGCTGGCAAGACGTTGATTCCTAGACTTAGGTGGGTTATCCACCAGACGCATGAGATCGACAAGCGACATTCCTGGATTCGTGAAATCAATCCTGTCAAAGAAAATCTCAACGACTGGACCACTTCCCACCACAGCAAGGTCCTGATGGATAAGGGTATTGGCAAGTATTTCTCTCACTGCCCGCTCTGGGTATGCTGTCATCTGCTGTCTGACAGCACCGATAATGTCTTCTCTTGCGGGTGTGAGAGCCATGACCATCTCAACTGCCGCCTCAAATTCAACAGCGTAGCCTCCCTCGTAGTCTCTACTACGTAACATCTCGGTACGTCCATGTCCCTCATACTGCACAAGTCTCAAAGCCTTGCGAGAAACAGAGGGAAAATCTCTAAGTCTCTTGGCGAGAAGGAGGGCTCCCAGATTCGTGATGGCATAGCGTCCGTCATCCTGACGCAACAGAATCCCATCTTCGCGGAGGTAGTGAGCAACCTTCTGCTGGGACTGAGGCATCGGAGCGTTGAGAAGCTCAAAGTACTTTGGGTAGTCAAGTAGTGAGAGCACATCGGGTAGTACAAGCCCACCTTTCGCAGTAACGCTCTCAAAATCTGACTTAGTAATGCGATCCCAAACCTCAGATTCGACAGTCGGATACTCCCGCAATTTTTTTGTGTAGCTGCCAACCCTGACATACGGAATCCCCTCGAAGTCAACCGTGTGATAGAAGGCTGCACGCACCATGAGCACTGTGACGTGCTTGCCATCAATCTCTGCCTCCATAAACTCAAAAGAGGCATTATCCGTAAGCTAGTGATGGAGCCAATTCTCAAGCTCCTCATTGCCCCTCTTTTCGAGCCTATAGCAAAACGAACTGCCCGTCACCTCGTGTGTCTCGTCATCTATGCCCCACACTATATAAGCAGTCGGAACGCCAAGTCTGCATGCGGAGTTTGCCAAAGCACTCACTCTCTGCCCAATCATCTCTGGGTTAGAATTATTTGACTTGAACTCAATCCACTCGGTTTCCGAATCGTGATGACGAAGCTCTTCTACAAGCAACGCAATGTCAATGTCTGTGCTCATATACCATTCCGCATCCATGTGGTAACAATTCATAATTAATTCTATCGCAGAGCGAAACGCTACCGACGGGGGTAACATTCCAATAAACAGACTGATATGAGAAAACCGAGGAGCCAGCTAGTTCCCACACAAACATCGTCACAACAATAGACCCCTTTTCCCAAACTAAACCACGGAAATGGGAGAAATTCACTGCAAAAGTCAGGTTCTACCATCCCTCCCCCAAAGCATCCGCCTTAACCTATACTCGGATTAACAGAAAACACATCATGAAGGGACTGGCGTGAATACAGCCAAAATGAAACTACGCCAATTAGCACGTACCGCGGGCAAGGCAGTACTTAGGTATTTTCCCAAAGCTCGTCAAAAGGCACGCGCAAAGTGGTGGGCTCATGAAGGTCGCACCTATGCAAAACTCACGGCAAACATCAAAACTGATCCAAAGGTTGTCGTATTTAGCTGCTTTATGGGGCGTTCCTTTGCAGACTCCCCTCGTGCTATCTACGAGGCACTCTGTGCAGATTCTCGTTTTGATGACTATGAGTTCTGGTGGATTTTCCGCGAGGACAGGCTCCAGCAGTTCCAAAATGATCCTCGCCTAGCTCGCGCACATATTGTCCAACGCAGTACCGAGGAATACCAGCGCCTACTCGGTTGTGCAAAGTACTGGATTTTTAATGCTCGTTGCCCGGAGTATGTGCAACCCAAACCCGACCAGGTCTATGTGCAATGCTGGCATGGAACGCCCCTCAAAAGACTGGGTTATGATGTGCAAGTAGATACCACAAATGCCCTTAATACTACGCTTGAACTAGCGGATCGCTTTAAGATGGACTCCGCCAAATGGAGCTATCTCATCTCTCCTTCTCCTTTTACTTCGCTGCACCTTAGCGACGCTTTTGGACTTGAAGAAGAACGCCGTCCTTCTGTTGTTTTAGAGGTTGGTTATCCCCGCAATGATCGTGTCGCCCGTGCCTGCGAGTCAGAAAGTTCTCTTGCTGCAGCAAGAGAAGCTGTGCTCAGCGAACTAGACATTCCACGCAACAAGAAACTCTTGCTCTACGCTCCCACCTGGCGTGACAACGACTATAAAGCGGGAATTGGCTACGTTCAAGACACACTCATCAACTTTGACTTACTTCAAAAAGAGCTGAGCAATGAGTGGCGTATTTTGTTCCGTCCACACTATTACATCGCTAACGAATTTGATTTTGAAAAGTATGGTTCATTCGTCTATAACGCGGCATCTGTACCCGATATCAACGATCTCTATATCGTAGCTGACGCACTCATGACAGACTATTCATCGGTGTTCTTTGATTACGCTGTTACTGATAGACCGCTGATTTTCTACTGGCCCGACTTTGAATATTATGATGACCATGTACGTGGTTTTTACTTTGATCCACACAAAATTCCAGGGCCCAAGTGTACTACCAGCGAAGAAGTCGTCAACGCCGTACAACAACTGAATAGCTGGCAAACAAGCTATGGTGAGGAATATAAGCGCTTCCGTAAGTACTTCCTCCCCAAAGACGATGGCCACGCAGCAGAGCGCGCCATCGAACATATTTTTAACTTGAATACTGCTCAGCGTTAGGACAACAAGATGCTGAGGGTATTAGGCATAGGCTTACGTCTGCTTGCATGGATATTTAGGCATTTCCCTCTCCAGAGGCGTGTCGTTATGCTTTCACGCCAAGGAAGCAAGCCATCTGTGGATTTTCTCATGCTCAAGGACAAACTAGCTGAGATAGACACTGCGCTCCCCGTTATAATTCGCTGTACTAAACCTGAACAACATGGAATCATGCAGCTCATAGGCCCTATGTGTAACCAGCTCTGGTATGCCTGCACCTCGAGGGTTGTTATCCTTGACGGCTACAACCCCTGCATCTGTATCCCCCCAAAGCGACGGGGAGTTTTTGTCATTCAACTATGGCATGCCGTGGGAGCAGTTAAAAAGTTTGGTTACCAAAGTCTCGATACTCCTGCTGGTCGTTCGAGTTCCTATGCAAAACTCGCTCATATGCATCAAAACTATGACCTCATAGTCTCTACTGGTCTAGGAAGCAAGCAAGCTTATTCGGAAGCTTTTGGGTATCCAGCAGAGAAAATAGTTTCCTTGGGATTACCCCGCATAGATAATCTGTATGCAGCCCCTTCAAAGGAGCATGTGAAAAAACTCCTAGCAAAAGACTATCCTTGGCTCTGTAATGGCAATAAAAACATCCTGTATGCCCCCACTCTTCGCACTGCTCATATCAAAGATAACTGGGCAGAAGATGCTATTTGTAAATTAGCGCGCTCTATCGCCCCGCTCCCTGTTAACCTCATTGTCTCCAAACATCCTCTTACTACTCTTAAAAACCCAAAGGAACTGCCCTCAAATGTTTTTGTAATGCTTGGTCATCAAACCGAAGAATTACTACAACTAGCAGATGTTGTCATATCTGATTATTCTGCAATTGCTCTTGAAGCTGGTATTGTTGGTTGTCCCGTACTTTTTTATATGCCTGATTACGAAGAGTATCGTCTTTCACCTGGTCTTAATATTGATCCGATGAAAGATAATCAGCTCTTTGGTACGGCTCTGGCAAGTGAAATCGCAGAAGTACTAAATAATCCAATAGCACTACGCTATATCCAGTCCGAGTTTGCCAACTTTATCAATACCTACTTTACTGGGCTTAATAGGCATTCAACCGAACGCGTTATTCAGCTCATCTGCAAGCATATAGATAAATAAAACCAATTCATATAATTTGCGATAATAATTAGTACTGACAACTAGCGAGACAAAGGATATCAGATGGCTGCAGTATCGGTAATCGTACCTACATACAATGAGGAAGAATACCTCAGACAAGCCTTAGATTCGCTAGCTCAACAAACTCTAAAAGATATTGAGATCATTTGCGTCAATGATGGCTCTACTGATAATTCACTTGCTATCTTGCAGGACTATGTCAATCGTTATCCACAGTTTAAACTTATTGACAAGGAAAACGGTGGTTATGGTTGCGCAGTCAACATAGGGATTGCTGCATCAACGAGCGAGTATATTGGCATTCTTGAACCTGATGACTTCGTTGATATCCATATGTTTGAAGAACTCTACCATTATGCACATTTAGATACCCTGCCCAAACAAGACATCATGCCTGCTGCAAAAAAATATCTCACTCAGCATCCAGAAACAAAAAAGGCTGATATAGTTCGCTCCTCTTTTTACCATTATTGGGATGCCAATGAGTATGAGCCTGCAACGGTAACCACTCCTCCAAGCTATGGAGGATTGCCTTATCGCGTCACACTTGGCACAGTGCCCGAGCTCGCTTTAACTGTGTGGGATCATCCCGCAGTCTGGGCATGTATTTATCGTCGTGAATATCTCATCCAAAACAATATTCACTTTGTCGAGGCACGTGGCGCGGGATGGGTAGATAATCCTTGGCTTTTTGACACGGCGCTGAGTGCCAAAACTTTGGTATGGGTACCCAAAGCGTACTACCATTACCGCCGCACTAATGAGAACTCTTCGATGTTTACCACTGACTACACTATTCCTTTGTCACGCATGGAAGATATGCTCGCTATCTTTGATCGTTATCCCCAGGCAGACGCACAGATTTATCGTCACTTTGCTCGACGTGTACTACGCCTTACCGTTAGCATTTTTAATGGTATGCAGCTTCAAAAAACCGACCCTCAACTCTTCGAACGAGTAAGAAAGATTTTCAGTCGACTGAAGCCTGAAGCGGTGCTCGAAAATCCTGAAATAGAAGAAACACGCAAAATTTTTTATCGCGAAGTAATGGGGCTCTACGACAAAAAACTAAAAAAGCTTGAGCGCGTTAAAAGCCCTGAGCTTACTCTACTGGTAAATGCGCATAATAACTATGCGTTTATCTCAGGCATTTTACGTCTACTCAATACCCAAAACAGCTCTGCATCTATCGATATCATTGCATGGGATGAAGGGGGAAGCTGGGATTATTCTGGTATATTTTCCCAGCATGTTGCCAGCTTTGACAAGCGTATCAGCTATCTCAATGGTAATGCTCACGAAGTCTTTGCTCATATACGCACTGACAAAGTATATGTAGTAGCGAGCAATGCCACCCTGCAAAAGAATAGTGCAGAACAGTTAATTGCCGTTACCCATCAAAGCTCAGCAGATATTTTGCTTGTGGATTCACTCAATACTCTTGAATGCCCTATTGGGGTGAGCCCGATTGAGACGATCTACCCCCAGCTCTTTGAACTCATGCCTACAAACTTTGGAAACTTTTGCATCAAAACAACCTTACTTTCGCAGGTCTTTGACCATCTGGAAAAATACCCCTTTGACTATGACCCCTCAGAGCTCATGTTGCGTACACTACTAACAGCTCATACCCTCGAATGTAGCCCCCTAAAATGTATACGCACTCTCAAGCGCGATCGTGCAATGGGTGCAGTACGTATCGCTCGCGAGCAAATCAAAGCTGAAAATCTTCGCGCGGATGCTCTTGTCCGTATGAAGACTCTTCTCATAGAGCAGGGTGCATATGAGGCAGCAGAAAAATCTTTTGAACATTTTGCTGCTGGTGTCCTCATCGAAGATCTCCGAGATGATGACTTTGTCTCATTCAAGTATAAAGCGCGCTACATTAAAGACAGCTATATCGCAGCTCTTCTTCCTCATCTTGAAGACCAACATGAGTTTATAGCACGCAGTCCCGAGGAACTACTCTACCTCCTGAAGCACAATGAGCCGCTCTACCATAAGCAGATGGGTCTAGAGCGCTATGTCACCATACGTAATCAGCGCAATGACTATCGAGAACGTTATTATGCAGAACGTGTACAAAACACAAAGCTTCGGCAAGAGCTCAAGCGAAAAGGACTGCGGGGCTTTAGTAGATTCATACTCAAAACGCCTCTTGGTCCAATACTACGCAACTTACTCAAGCACTAGTCAAGCCTACTACTTGCTGCTATTTTTCCTTGGCTTAAACGCTTCACGTATCTTCTTTGCAGGCGTCACAAGGGCTGAACCTATACGATACGATTTGGAGGAAAGCAGAGCATCTAGGCGTTTTTTAAGCCGCCTGTTTTTCTCAAGGGCGTCTCTCAGTGCTGACTCAGCCTTCCTGTGCGCTTGCATCTCTTTCTTAAGATCCGCAGCGGCAGAGGATGCGGCATGTTTATGCGTACATGCCATCGCCTCCGCAGCACGTTTTGCCACGAGTGCCCTCTCTCTTGATGCTTCAGCATCTTCCATATGTGTGCGGAAGGTATCTAGCTCACGCACCAACACTTCAAAATTCCTCTGATCGATCGGGTTTAACGCCCAAAATGCATATTTTTCCGCAAAAGAAAGCTTGTGATAATCATTGCGCGCATTACGGAGCAATTGTGTTGCAATCATAGTTGCGGTTCGTGTCTGCTCAGCCACATCAGACGGATAACGCCATAATTCCGCAAGAACTTCTTGATAGGCAAGAAAATAACCATGCGCATGTTTGAATTGTTTGGCAGACGTCATGAGAGAATCACTGCGAACACGCCGACGATAGAATGCTTGTGGTATATATCCAACTCGCTTAGCGTGCCAGAGTGCCTGAAAGGTAAATGTATTATCTTCATGTGCAGCCGATTGGTTAAAGCGTAGATGAGACGTATCAAAATAGGATTTATTAAAAAATTGTAAGGCAACATTTACGCGATATTCCTCAGCCGCGTGAAAGACACAAAGGAGATCTTTTCCATCCCACACACCCGTATAATCTTGGTAGCGACGGTAATACTTGGAATACTTGGCAAACTCACGCTCTGCTTGTTTACTCGGTATTTTTGTATCATCGAGAAATGCAGCGCCATCAAAAATAACTTCATCTAGCTGATCTTTTTCCGCTCTCTCCCAAAGAGTCTGAAGTGCATTTGGCTCAATCCAGTCATCAGCATCCAGAAAATAAAGATAATCGCCCCATTGGTGATCCCAGCTCAACGCCGCATTTCTTGAACTGGCACAGGAGTGACCTGGTTTATGCTGTGACATCACCGTTATACGTGTATCGTGTTGGGCATAGTTCAATGCCACATCGAGAGTGGCATCTGTAGACCCATCATCAACAATAATTATTTCTATCTCTTGTAGAGTTTGACGAAGTATACTATCAAGGCATTGTCCAATCCAGAGACTCACGTTAAAGGCAGGTACAATAACAGTTACTTTTGGCACACATAACGTTGGAGTACGTTCTTGAAGGACATAGGGTTCCGTAGAACCTTGTTTCAGATTTTGTATCCTAGAGTGATACTCATACGCTGACTCACATCCACAAACACAGTCATAATCTCCGCAACTCTCATAGCTTTCTCGTTTAAAAGCTAATACCTTCGTTTGTATCAGTTCAGAGTGTGCAATATGACTGCAAAGCACAAAGCGCTCTTGAGCATCGGACATTCCATGTAAACATTGCGCGAGTGTTCTAACAGCAAAATTTGCAAACGAAAATTCTAGTTCTTCATAACGTTCTCGATTGCACAGCTCAGTATACAATTGTGTTACCGCAGTAAGAACATCTGTTGGTGAGTGTTTGATATGTCGAAGATTCCCTTTCTTCGTGCGATGATGTACTAACTTTTCATTGAGGCTTAGGAATTGACTCGCCTCACATAAAGCAAGTGCAATAAAAACAATTTCAGTAGTCTTATCAAATGGTGAAAAGCTTAATTTTTTCTCTTTCAGGAAGCTCAAGCTAAACAGTTTAGTCCAAATATCAGTTGAAGAGATTGTCATAATATGCTGAGGAGCGTCCCTGTAAGAGAATACTGTTTTATTGCTATAAAACTGAGGCCACATTTGAGTCCTCGGAATTACTGTATTGGTATGGGATTCAAACGTTTGTGCATCAAAAAACAGCACGTCTACTTGATAGGTATTTACCTGATCTTTTAAACGTTCTATAAAGATACGTTCAACATAATCGCCCGCATCACAAAAATAGATGTAATCTCCTGTTGCATATTGAACGACATAATTATACATCTCATCTTGGCTGCTACCAGACCGATTGATAACTGTCATGCGCTCATCATGTTGGGCATATTCAGCAAGAATGATCTGTGATGCATCATTGCTCCCCCAATCAATGCAGATAAGCTGAAAATCATCAGATGTCTGGGTAAGAAAGCTGTCAAGGCACTGATTCAAGAAAGGCGCATCGTTTAACACTGATAGGACAACAGAAATGAAAGCCATTATTTATCTCCTTGGAAATATCAGCGCCTAATAGGTGAATCAAATCAGTATTATCACCTTAAAAATTATGCAGTTCACCACCATATGGTAGATTAACTAAGAAAGCTGAAAAAGTATTAATGGATTCATATGTGCATACAGGTACTCGTTCCCCACAAGTAAAATTTGAATACCAACACAAGCACCATGCAATGGAATGCTCCGCAATAAAACGCAGAAGAAGGTTTGCTTTCTACATTTGCTATAAGAGATAATAAGGAAACATAAACATAAATAGAGAAGAGAGCTATTCAGTATGCCAAAAGTGTCCGTAATTATTCCAATATTCAATGCAGAAAAATATCTTGACGAATGCTTGAAAAGTGTTCTATCTCAGACCCTAAGTGATATTGAAGTAATTTGTGTAGACGATGGCAGTACTGACTCAAGTCTTACTATCCTAAACAGATATGCAAAAAATGATTCGCGCATTAAAGTAATAGAACAAAAAAATGCTGGTGCAGGTGCTGCAAGAAACAAAGGAATGAAAATTGCTACTGGAGAGTATCTCAGTTTTTTGGATAGTGATGACGTCTTTGAACTAACCATGTTAGAAAAACTACTTACTATTTCTGATTTTGAGCAACTTGATGTTGCCATATGTAGGTGTAACAAATTCATTCACGAGACAAAAGAAACTATTGATACTCCATGGAGTATCAAATCTGAGTTGATACCAGCTAATAATTACTTCCAAGCAACCGATATAAAGAAGGACTTTTTTGAAGCTTTTATTTGGTGGCCTTGGGACAAGCTATTCAGAGCTCAATTTATTAAAGATTCCTCGTTGTATTTCCAAGAACAGCGCACAACAAACGACCTATTTTTTGTGGTGGGAGCCACCCTACTTGCCAAGAAAATTGACTATATCAACGATGTCTTAATTCATCAGAGGGTACACGAAGGATCTCTAGTTGTTACACGAGAAAAAAGTTGGCACTGCTTTTTTGATGCTCTCATTAAGGTAAGAGATTTTCTCCAAGAAAAAAAACTTTATGATCGCTTTGAACAGGACTTCATTAACTATTGCGTCACGTTTACAAACTGGTATAAAAATAGCGTTGACATCTCGACGTACCAGAAAATAGTCCCAGCGCTATCAAGAGCTTTTAAAGAATTAGATGTAGCAGACAAACCGAAAAAGTTTTTTTATAAGACAGACAGCTGGTCTGAAGTACAAAAAGTGCTAAATTGGAAACCCATAGCAATAAGCGTTATTATGCCCTCACTCAACGTGAGACCATATATTCGTGAATGTATACAAAGTGTCTGTAATCAAACTCTTCGCAATATTGAAATCATTTGCGTAGATGCAGGTTCAACTGACGGCACGCTAGAAATACTAAGAGAATTCGAAAAAAACGATCCTCGCATAACTGTCATAGTTTCAGATAAAAAAAGCTATGGCCACCAAATGAATTTGGGGCTTAAGCATGCTCAAGGCGAATATATAGGAATCGTTGAAACAGATGATTTTGCCTCCCCAACCATGTATGCCAATCTTTTTGCAGTCGCTGAGAAGAGGGATGCGGACGTTGTCAAAGCAAATTGGCGTCGTTTTCAAACCAAGCCTATCCAGCATGATACTCTGTTTGAACGTTATGCTGGTTTACCTTATAACAAAGTTCTTACCGTAGACGAGAAGAAAAAGATTTTAGATGGTGCATCAGGAATCTGGAGTGGCATTTATAGGAAAGATTTTCTCGCAAGAAATGGAATTGATTTTCTAGAAACTCCTGGTGCTTCCTATCAAGATACAGCTTTTTTGTTAAAAGTTATTATGGCAGCCAAATCTATAATCTTACTAAAAAGGGGATGGCTGCATTACCGTATTGATAATGACAATAGCAGTGTACATTCTTCAGGCAAAGTATTGTGTATCTGCAATGAAATGAAATCTGTCCATGCCTATATAAATGCGCGACCTACCCTTAAGAAGACTTATAGAGCAGATATCTGGTCACGCACGGCCACTGTATACGATTGGAATGATAAGCGTCTCGCTGACAGCCTGAGAATTGATTTCTTAAAAGAAGTCCAAGCTGAATTTACCCAAGGACTAGAGTCCGGGTCTTTCAAATTTGACTATCTTACTGGTAGATATCGCAGATTTATTGAGCAAGTTCTGGAGAGCCCAGAATCCTATGCTGCACACCACAAGACAATATCTCAGAAATTTGAGTCCTCAAACCCTAAGAATTCACCACTATTCTCTATAGTGCTGGAAGTTCACAATGGAGAAAAAACCCTTCGCACATGCATAGATAGCTTACTCGCTCAAACTTTTTCTAGTTTTGAAGTTCTATGCTTTGATCAAAACTCACTGGGCAATACTGGTACAATTTTGGCCAAATATGCACATGAGGATTCCCGATTCCAGGTTATCAGCGATGGTGGAGAATCATTGCGCAATACCGCAATAAACAAATCTCAGGGTGCCTTTATCCTGTTTATCAACAACTACACATTTCTACAGCCATCATGCCTTGAGCTTTTAGGAGAAATTATTGAAACGCAATCTCCTGACATCCTACTCAATAAACAAACATGTTATAACTTGGATTCAAAAAAGCTGGCACAAGAGTCATTCGGATACAACGAAGTAATTTACAGCAGCATTTACCCGTTCAATTCAACTACAGCACCAAAGCAATTACTACAAGTTAGCTCACCAACTGTGTTAGGCAAAGTTTATAGAACAGGCTTTTTGAAGTCTCTTCCCTATCAATTTGAGACTAATACATCGTTTAGAAACGATGCTCTTCTGTGCTCAATCGCTCTGTTGCAAGCATCAAAGATCTCTGTCTGTGATACTGCAGTAATAGTCCAGGCAAGTACTTCAAAAGAACGCAACGAAAATCATATAAATCCCTATGCATCTGAACTTGCTAAACCATGGATAGATCTTCTTGGAGCAAATGGTGTATTTGCATCTAAGACATACAACAACCCACTCGTTCTCTCGAGTGCCCGTGCGTTAGCTGCACATACTATTCGTAGCGACTTTGATTCATTGACCAGCAACGATGCGCGAAGTATCGCGGTACATGCACTTAGTTCTGATGCTGTGCGCAACACAGGTATTTTCGATTTAGCTTGTGAATCGTATGAAGAGGAAGCAGATTACAACTTCTTCCAAGGATTACGAGCTGGATTTGAAAAAATATCCTCATCTACGGAACGGGCAGAAATCATAGTAATTCCCCGAAAAAGCACGATTCAACCATCAATTAGCGTTGTAATTCCCATATATAACTCCGAAAAATACCTTTCAGAATGTCTTGATTCTCTTGTAAATCAAAGTAAAAACGACATTGAAATCATTTGTGTGGACGATGGAAGCATCGACTCCTCATCCGAATTAATCAAAAAATTTGCTGAAAACGATCCACGAATAATACTGCTACATCAAGAAAACCAAGGTCAGAGCGTCGCTCGAAATACAGGTGTAGGATATTCAGTAGGAAAATATATTTACTTCATTGATAGCGACGATGTACTTGATATATATGCACTTGAAAGACTGTACAAAAAAATGGAGCTTGAAAAGCTCGATGTCCTCTTCTTTGAGGGTATAAGCTTCGCACATTCCACCGATGACATTGAAACATACCAACACTTTGAGGGAAACTATCAAAGGCATTATCTACACTCAGATGTCCTTAATGGACCTACATTACTAAAAGAATTATGGAATGACGGGGACTACTGGGTTTCTCCCTGTATGCAGATGACACGTAGAGAGCATTTTATTAATAATAATCTTTGGTTTCTTCCTGGAATCATTTATGAGGATAATTTTTATACGTTCAAGTCTCTCTTACATGCAAGACGAGCGAATTGTATGCATGATTCACTCTACAAGCGCCGAGTCCGCTCAGGATCGACAATGTCAAGTAAACCTAAGTTTTTCAATTGCTACAGTTATTTTAAGATATTTCTTGCCATGAGTGCCGAAATTTCAGCTCACTCTCCAGAGGATAGTGGATGGGCTGTTGCATGTGAATTGCGCGAATACATGTTGCAGCATGCTAGGGCGCAATTCTCAAAGCTCTCTAGTCTTGAACAAAACGAACGATGGTTCATGCCTGAACTTGAGCTCTATCTTTTTGAAAAAGATATCACAACCTATTGTGAACTCAAAGAAACTATCAAGACTCAGAATGATGAGATAAATACTTTAAACAGATTGGCAGCCTCAAATCTCAGGGCTGCAAATAGATTGCAGGATAGGCTCTCCCAGATAAAAAACAATAAAATTATTAAGTTAGGTTTGAGGTTGAAGCGATTTTTGAGAAGGGCAAGAAGGGCGCTACGCAATCCAAAACTTATCCTAAGAAAGCTAGGGCTGTCCTAGCTTTCCCCACCCATAATTTACTCAATAACTAGGCGTATTTTACTATGTCTGGAATAGGACAGTTTTATGAAACATATCAAGGGATATGAAGTTCAACCTCAGAACTATAAGCGAAAACGTGATCCAGCAATTGAATTAATGCGCATTGTTGGTTGTCTTTGTGTAATCGCATGTCATATTAATCCGGGCCCCTTAAAACACGGAGTGGCATATAACTCTCAAATTTTTATCACTTGCCTAGTTGCTGATGGAGTAGCAATTTTTTGGTTTATTACCGGATGTTTTCTTTTTCGAGAGGACTTTAACTATCAACGTTCTTTGAGTCACTTTGCTAAGAAAATAGGTATCCCCGTATGTGTCTTTTGTCTTTTTATTTTTTTCTTTTATGACTTTTTTATATCTGGAACACCCATCTTAAAATCTCTTAGTCATCCACTCAGCGACTATAAAGCTTTGGTATATAGTTTAGCTAAGTTGCTTGTTCCCGTTAAACGTAGCGGACATCTCTGGTTTCTTATAGCTTATTTCTTACTTCTTTTAATCTCTCCTGCACTTAATTCTTTTGCACTTTATCTCAGAAAATCTGACAAACGAGAGAATGTGTTTCTTGCGCTTTCCTTTATTGGATTGACGATAAATACTTTAACAAATAACCAGACTTTTGCTTTTTCGCACCATAGTCTTAATGCAATGATTCCAGGAGCTATCATAGTTCTCTGGGGGGATATTTTTTACCGCAGGTGGAACAATATAAAGCTTCGCTTAGCCTCTCATCAACTTCTTATTGCATTAGTTGCGCTAACAGGGATAGTTTGCGTCAACAATATACGTGCCATATTCCAGCATCATGCCTATATGCAGGGACTCGATCATACTGTGGCGATCTTTTGGTATTCACCTTTCGGTCTATTAGTTACCCTCTGCATCTTTATATTGTGCACATCTTCAATACAACAAAATGCCCATCCAAGACTTGAATCCATTATTTGCGCTGTAGCATCGCTCACGTTCCCCATATATGTCATTCATAACTTTGTTATTGATATGCTTAATACCTATGGAATTATTCCTTTTATTAAATCCCATTTATTACATGGAATGTCAGGATTTTGGACTCTCTGCTTCATCCTTTGTACTGCCACTATTATCTTTCTTGTAAGCCTTACCGTTTGTGGAGCACTGGGCAATCTATTCGGAATCTTTGCCACAAAAACTAAACACAATAAATCTTTCTCCCGAATTAGGTGAGATAATCCTACTTCCCACAAGTAGGCACCATTATATTGACTGTCAAGTCATTTATATGATATCCGCAATTATTGATTATTTCTAAAACAATGGCAAATGGAAAAAGATGCAATGACAGGCATCGAAGCCATCAATGGCAGTGCATAACGCAACAAACCATTCACAGGGCTTACCAAGCATAGTGCCACATTCAGTGCAGCTCCCAGAAGGAGCCATACAGAATGTCCGCGCTTGGTATACAACATGAAACCCCAAAAAAATAAAAGAGCCCATGTATAGCTTGCTGGATTTACGCATAGCGAAAGAAGTGGGTAAACTTTCCATATATCCGTATAACTCTTCATGATATTTCGGCCTAGTTGCGGAAGCTCATAATGAAAATCAAATGCACCCGTTGCAAGGGGTTCCCCCTTGATATAGAAGGGGTAGGATGACAATACCTCATGCGCTTCAAAGGGATAGAAATAACCATATGTATTAGCTAAAGTTGCATCAATATAAACCCTCGGATGACGCAACCCCATTGCAAACCAAACTTTAAAGTACTTTAACAAATCCTTTTTTGTACTTTCTGCCTTGAACATATCTTTGATAAAGTCTGCATTGTCTGGATTGTACCTACATCCTAATGCAGAAGCAGGCAGCACTTGATTAATAACGGCAAACTCTTCTTTGCTGACTTCATCTGGTCGGAGTTTCACGAAACGTGCAGTCTGTTGAAATGGCACTGAAAGAACTTCTTTAACAGATCCTGGTACAACGCCTAAAGCATTCATAAGAGGTCCGCTAACAAGTTTAAAAATTACAAACATAATTATTGCAGAGTTACAAAGATACTGACGTAAGTGCGGAGTCTTCTTTCCCGCTAGCAAGATAAGTACGAATAGCTGTGGGATACAAAAGTAGATACCATTATTGCGAGAAAAACTAACTGCCAGTCCCAATGCAAGAAGAATTAATGTATAAAAAAGAGGCGATCTCCTGAACGTATTTTCAGAACTAGTATCTTTGCTCTCTATATAAAGCTGGATACTCGTCGCAAAGAAAAGAGTCCATGTAGCACAAAATGGTCCATCTTTCATAACAGCCTGAGCATACCCACCCCAAACAGGTAGCACTGCAAAAAATAGCAAGGCTCCAATACCCGCATGCCGTGACCAACTCTGAATAATCTGACAAACTGCCGAATAACAGAGAGCCTCCATTACCGTAAAGAACGTAACGCATACGAAAAGCCCAACATTATTGCTAACAAGATTGCCTAGTGAGATGAGGGCCCCTATTAGCAAAGTCATGAGATACGGATGATGATTGGATAGAGGGCTAATTCCAAATGCTTGATTTATTTCAACATAGCCATCATAAGGAATCGAACCTGGAAAGAAAGCAAGTAAAAAGGGTGACCATGCAAGAATCAAAACGATAAAAAAGAAAAATAGGGAGTGATCAACGAAGTGCATCTTATCGTTAGTGACATACTTAATTCCAATTTGATTATTCTCAAGCCCATTAAAAGCAAAACAAATAACTACATCGAAGAGATAAAAATACCCAAGTAATACAAGCAAGGCAACAAAGGATTGTTTGATATTCTGCAAAATAAATGAGCTATTACCCATTTGAGAAAAGCTCATACCTATAAGGGTACATAAAGCAAAAATTAGTGCGAGTGTATGTGTAATTGCTTTACCACATTGTTGAACGACCCTAAAAATCTTTCGATGCAAAGCGAGTATTGCTATCGATAACATCCCTATAGGAAGAGCGGTGCCATCAACCGAATCAACAACAATATGAGTAATAGAGGTCGATTTAGAGACAATGCCTGTAGATGAAAGAGCAAGGACAGATACTAGTGCTAGGAGCAAGCTTACCGCATTCATTGTTGATTTGTTATATCTATAACTAAAGTCTTGAATCATTCAACACCTCAACCATTTATGACTATTCAAACACTCATTCGCCCACTCATAAACTTATCGGTCTTATAGACACATATATTGAGTGACCACGTCTACAATAAGAGTATATGTAATACTTTGCCTAAAACTTAGGAGGTAAAAACATGAATATCGCGGTTGGCGGTACTGGATATGTTGGTCTCTCTTTGGCCATTCTTCTTGCCCAACATAACCAAGTAACAGCTGTCGATGTTATCCCCAAAAAGGTTGAGAAACTCAATAACTGGCAGAGTCCCATTGCTGATACAGAAATTGAACGCTTTTTGAAAGAAGCCTCCGAGGGTAAACGCAAGCTCAATCTGACTGCAACAACTAGCGCCGCAACAGCGTATGCCAATGCTGACCTTGTAGTAATCGCTACACCCACCAACTATGACGCACGCAAAAATTTTTTTGACACCCACTTTGTTGAACAGGTTATTGAACTTGTGCTCGAGATCAATCCCAAAGCGACAATGGTTGTAAAGTCCACCGTACCAGTTGGCTATACCAAATCAATTTGTGCACGCTATCCAAAGGGCAAATTTCTTTTTAGCCCTGAGTTTTTGCGCGAAGGTCATGCTCTTTATGACAATCTGCATCCTAGCCGTATTATTGTTGGAACTCCTTTTGAGGATATGCGTGCTGAAGCAGAGCGTTTTGCTTCCTTGCTTGCAGAAGGTGCTGAAGATACAGATGTGCCCACACTTGTAATGCACGCAACTGAGGCAGAAGCAGTAAAGCTTTTTGCAAATACCTATCTTGCTCTTCGTGTTGCTTATTTCAACGAGCTTGATACCTACTGTGAGGTACGAGGACTTGACACCGCTTCAGTGGTCCGTGGTGTTTGCCTTGAGCCACGTGTCGGTGATTTCTACAACAATCCCAGCTTTGGCTATGGAGGGTATTGTCTGCCTAAAGACACAAAACAGCTCTTGGCAAATTATCAGGATGTACCTCAAAACCTCATTAGCGCTATTGTGCAATCTAATCGCACACGAAAAGATTTTGTTGCCGAAGAAATAATTGATTGCTGCCGCTTACTCAAGGAACATGGAGTCAAACATCCTCTTGTAGGCATCTACCGCCTGACTATGAAGTCTGGATCAGATAATTTCCGTGCCTCAAGCATCCAGGGCATTATGAAACGCATAAAAGCAAAGGGTTTCCAGTGTCTTGTTTATGAGCCAACTCTTGATGCTCCAGATTTCTTTGAAAGCGAGGTCACTCATAACCTTAATTACTTTAAGGAGAACGCTGATATCATCGTTGCAAATCGCTGGAACGATGACCTTAGCAGCGTTTCTTCAAAAGTCTATACAAGAGATTTATTCTGCCGTGATTAATGCATTGCGCTTTTGGCTCTGTTAGTTCGAATATATGGAAGCTACATGTCGCCTAAAATTTCAATAGTTGTCCCCATCAAACAATACTCTGAGTATCTTGAAGACACACTATCTAGTGCGCTCACGCAATCGCTCAAGGATATCGAACTCATCTGCATGAATGGAGCGCATGATACTAAAATATGCAGTGCGCTCAAAACTGCTATAGATAACGACCCGCGCGTCAAGGTTATTGACCTTAACACTAAAGAGGAGGGTGTACTCTATAACACTGGACTTGAGACAGCAACAGGAGAGTACATCCACTTTCTTATGCCAGGCGATCAAATCCTCAATTTCGCCTACGAAGCGCTCTATAACAAAGTACAGCGTTACGACCTTGACTACTTACATTTTGTTACTGCACCGTATGTTCGCAATAAAAAGCAAATTTTAAACATAGAGAGCTTCACTCTTGAGAACTTACACCCAAATGATTTTAACCATCTACTCAACTTAGACGTGGAAAGTCTTTTATATCGACTCAATAACTCTGTTTGGACGGGATTATATCGCAGAGCATTTCTGCGGGAACATCGTATTGATTTTGGTTGTAATCCAACACAAATCGAGCAGTTCTTCCATTGGAATCTAGTTGCTTGCAAACCGCGTGCAGCAATTTCTCGCGACTGCCTTCTTTTACACACTATTGCGGATTGCAAAACACTTGAAAGTAATAATGTCCTTCATACTGTTAAAGAGCAACTTAAAGCAATTGAGGCACTTCGCAATAAACTATCTCAACGCAACGTTGCAGATGACATTACAGCAGTAGCTCTTTGTAATTCAATTGGTGACTGCATTGAATGCGTACAACATAACACCATTGAAGAAAGTTCATTTCGTGAAGTTAGAACTATACTAGCGTCCTATATCAAAACGTTACCAGGCACTCTCTGGAACCCAACTTTCAAACTTCTCAAAATAGCCCAGCAAAATATCACCGATGGAAATTCTCCCAAACAGATTTCGCATGAAGCTATGCCTTTTTTCCATGCAGAATCCACTCATCCCAAAGTATCTATCGTAGTTCCAATCCATAATCAAGAAGAATATTTAAACCAATCCCTGCACAGTCTGACAACTCAATCTCTTGAGGACCTAGAATTTCTTTGTATCAATAATGATGCTTCAGAACAATCTTTGGCAATCTACAATGAATACGCCGCTATCGATAAACGCTTTCGTTTGTTTAGCAAGCTAGATACTAGTTTGGGCGACTCGATAAATCTTTGTATACAGAACGCGCGAGGAAAATATCTAAGCATTCTCAAATCTATTGACTATGTTTTGCCGGAAATGTATGAGAGGTTTTATTCAATTGCCAATCGAAAATCTTTGGATTTTATAAAAGGTAATTTTTATCGTTTTACCACAGATATGAACGGCACTGAGTGCTTGCGGCTTAGGCATTTAAGTGATGATAATTCTTACTATGGAAGTATAGTAAATACCAGTACAGATGACAGAACTTTTTCCTTTGCCATGGGCACTTGCTCGAGTATCTATTCCATGAATTTTCTCAAAAGGTGGCACATTCAGTACAGCAGATCTTCTGAAGATATCCTCCAGGATGACGCTTTTTGCTTTCAGATACTTGTCCGCGCGACTCATGCTCAATTCATCAAGACGCCTTTTTATATGAGCCGTTGCGATAATTCAGCATCTTCATTTACCAGCTCAGACAAGATACACGCAATAGCTCAAGAATATGAGTATATTTACAACTGGCTCCATTCTAAGCCTAATTTATATGAACGTTATGAAACTATTTACTGGTATAAAAAGCTCGATAACGCTTATTCTACCTATCTGCAAATACCGCTTGCAGCAAAAACTGAATATGCCAAACGTATATACGATGAGTTTGCAAAACCATTTGTCCAAGGCAAGATTAGTCGTCAATTGAGTGGGGAAGTTCGCTGGAAATTTTTAGCGGAACTTATCGATAACCCTAAAGCATTTGCTAAAAAAATTCGTATTTCAATCATTATGCCCATCTATAACGCTGAGCGATATCTCCATGAAACTCTTAACTGCTTGGTACATCAACTCAATAATTCAGCAGAACTTATCTGCGTTGATGATGGATCGACAGACTCAACGTCAAAAATTCTGGCTGAGTATGCCGATAGATTTGAGCAGTTTACCGTCATTACGCAGAAAAATACTGGTGCAGGTGCCGCGCGTAATGTTGGCATGGCATACGCTCACGGCGAATATCTGATGTTTCTTGACTGTGATGACATCTACGAACCAGATTTAATTCGCACTGCTTATGAAACTGCATATTCTCAACAGAGTGATGTTGTTGTATTTAACAGCAATGATTACTTTGAAGACACACATGTATATCGCAAGACAAAGGGTAACATTCGCACCGAGCTCCTGCCAGCTGAATGTCCTTTTAATAGTAAGGATATTTATTACGATGTATTTCGAGCCTTTATTGGATGGCCTTGGGATAAGCTTTTTCGAGCGGATTTCATCCGTGCTAATGGTATTAAATTCCAAGAGCAGCGTACAACAAATGATTTACTTTTTGTTTTTTCAGCTATCATTCGCGCGGAGCGTATATCCACGATTAATACCGTGCTTGCACATCACCGTCGGGCAAGTGACTCCTTATCTGTTACGCGTGAAAAGAGCTGGTATTGCTTCTATAACGCCTTAATTGCATTGCGTGAAAAATTACAGGAATGGGAGGTCTGGGAGCGTTATGAGCAAGACTTCATAAACTATGCACTACATTTCTCACTTTGGAATCTTAATACACTTTACGGCGAGACATACGGGATGCTTTTTAATTTGCTAAAAAATAAATGGTTCAAGAATCTAGGAATCGTTGATAAACCTGCTTCGTATTTTTATCATCCGGATGACTACGAGAGCTATAGGTACATCTGCGACAATGATGCCAGTTTGTATACTTCCCGCCGTATCGGTCTTCTTCTCGAAAAGAACCGCGAAAAAACCGATTCTATTAATGAAATTAGAGGCATATCAAAAAAAATTAGAAAGCAATTCGATGCTACTAATTCTCAACTTGAAAGGATTCGTTCTACTTCCACCTTTAAGCTGGGAACAAAATTACTATCACTCGGATATAACCTAAGGTTGATAAAGCATTAAACACAACCAAAAAATATTCTTAATTGTATGAAAAATATCCAAGCTAAACAAACATGGGGCGGTGCTAATTGAATACTGAGCTGAAACAAAACTGCTTCCGAGCAGCTTCGAAAGTAAGGTCTCTTATCTACTCCTTACTGATAACGTTTGCATTTATAGCATATAACCCTACCTATTTAGAAACGTTTGATAATAGCTCATTGTCATCTATATTGATGTATATTTCTGGATATTTTAGCTCAATTAAAGCTAGTTTACCCGTTTGCGTCATGGTGATCGTTATTTATTATATTCACCAGAGAGGTTTAAGCTTTGGTCATCCATTAGCAACATCTATTACTGGTTTGATTGCTGCCATTATTAGCCTTATGGGATTAAATTACCTCAATAATAATGGGTTGGAATTCCTTGCTAAAGGAGGTATTGCTGCAGGATTTTTTTCTCTATCTGCACTAATAGGCTTTAAGCTTGCTTTTACAGATTTATTTACTTGGCTTGATTCTTGCTTTGATGCTCCTCAAGAAAAAAATATACATAATAGAAAGGCTTTTGCTCTTATTTTTGACAAATATCCCTTTGTTACCTGCAGCTGTATCTTGCTAATCTTCTGGCTTCCTTACCTAACTGCTGTGTTTCCAGGAGTCCTGCATATTGATGCCTTAACTTCTCTCAACTATTACTACGGTACATCTGTATGGACAACTCATTTCCCGCCCGTGAGTGTAATGCTCATGGGGTTTTGCATGGATATTGGTAAATATCTTGGATCAGATAATCTTGGTATCGCACTTTACGTTATTCCTCAATTTATCATTTGCTTAGCTACGCTCGCTTTTGGCTTTTCTCTCATGAAAAAATGGCGCACACCTTATTGGATAAGAGCGCTCTGTTTAATGTTATTTTCATTTCTTCCAGTAATTCCTATGTACGCAGTCACGGAAGTAAAAGATACGTATTATTGTGTTGCTTTTATGTGGCTTACTTACTTTTTATTAAACCAAAGCGCTATTTTTAATAAAAGGACTATTTTATTAGTTCTTTTTACAACTTACGCCCTTTGCCTGTTTCGAAACGACGGTAAATTTATCTGCTTATTCGTCGTTCTCATTGTTTTATTATCTCGAAAAAAATGGAATTTACATTGGGGAAAAATCGTTGCTACCTTATTATGCGGGTTTCTATTGGCAACCGTCACTACACGTATTGTAGTTAAGAGGTTTAATATCCAAGCAGCCTCTATTCGTGAAGTATTTTCTCTTCCAGCTCAGCAGACTGCAAGATATGTAAGTAAATTCAATAAAGATCTAACGACTGAAGAGCGCGCCTCTTTAAATAATTTTTTCAGTGGTAATCTAGATAAACTTGGCGCATTATACAATCATGACTTTGCTGATCCAGTAAAAAATGCAATTGTCTTTCATCCTTCTAAGGAACAGCTACGGGAATACTTTAGAAACTGGACAGCACAGCTACTAAAACATCCTGGAATCTATCTTTCAGCTACTTTTAATCAAACCTATGGGTATTATTTTCCTGAAAAACTTGAATTTTATAATGCAGGTTTTTCCATTGAAAGCCCAAGTGAGAATGCCATTAACTACCATGGTGATATCGTTATTACTCATTCCAAAGATACTCAATCTTGGAGAGCCACAATTATTCAATGGGCGCATCTATTGAGGTCTATCCCGCTTTCGAGACCATTTTATTCGTCTGCCACTTATATTTGGATAATATTAATAGCTTTAGTTGCTACAGCAAGAAGAGTCAAAGTATCACGACTAGTTCCATTCTCATTACCAGTAGGCATTTTTATAATGTGCTGCCTTTCACCAGTCAACGGAGCATTTCGATATAGCCTATCTCTTGTATTGAGTTCATTCTTCTATTTTTCATATGCAGTATATCTCGCCCGTAATAGATGATGCAATCGAGTGCTTTGAAACCTCATTTACCATATGTTTTTCCTTATACTAAAACCTAATATACCAGTAAAAAGGGAAAGTAACATGCTGCCGTACCAGCGATTATCGCTTGACTCGGCTGTGGCAACTCGACCCTGACCCTTAAAGGTTAACAACAATCTCCGGACTCAAACAACATCCATGCAATATCATCTATCCAAATCAGGCAAAAAAGAAACACTTCTGTATGAAGTAGTGATTTTTATATATAAAAGAAAAAGTGGTAAAAAACGCGAGGCTACTCCCTCTCTTTATGATTCTAGAGATGAAAAGAGTCATCTAAGAATACTTATTAAGTCAGTAATTAATCCAATAAAGAACTAACGGCTTATCTTTGTTGGCCATAATAAGCGTTGGGACCATGTTTGCGTAAATAATGCTTGTCAAGTAAATACTGAGGAGCACAAGCGCCTCCGCACTTCTTGGGAGAAGTTTGATAAAGAGTTTCAGTACGCAAGGCCATAAGCGCAGCTTCTTCCATTACCTTAGCATGATAGACGGCTTGTTCTGCATTTTTACCCCAACTAAAAGGTCCATGATTGCGTACTAAACAACCTGGTTAGGCAATAGGATTCACGTTAAAGCCCTAGCTTTTTAATAAGAATGCCCGCACCTTTAACTGATGCGGGCATCATCCCAATGCATCACAAACTCAACCAGAGGTCAACTAACAGATTTGGCTTCTAACATCCTAATGCTTCATCCATCCGCGTAGGCGCGTCTTAACTAGAATCTATAGACCTCTTTCAACCGCTTGACCATACTGCTTACCTCATCAGCATCGACAGCAGATATCCCAAGTTCTACCGCTCAGCGACAACAGGGAGCACTGTGTCATCAATCACAACGAAAGTGAAGTATATAGGATGTTCTTGAACCACTCCGCTTCGTTTTCCGTCTAAGAGACAAAAACGCCTTTTCAGCGCTACCACCTCTGATAATCTCATCAATGTCTTTATCCATGTAGGAAGACATGACACTCTTTGTCCCGAAAGGCATGTTGCGCTGCTTCCAGCTGAGTGAAATACCGAATCCGGTAAGCTTGTCTTCGAACTTCTAAATTTCCCATTGTTTGCCGTATCTATTGCTGATAATGCGGATTTTATCAAGAATATACGCTCTGTTCCGTGCACGAAATGTAATCATAGGTAGTTTTATTAAGACTTGAAAAGTTGGAGGGATTATTTTCATCTTTTATGTTATTTTTTTCTCTGTTGGAACTGTCCGCGTCTTCACCTCTGCACCACTTTTTGCCAGCAGCATCTGTAAAATAGACACTCGTAATTCGCCAATTTGGATCATTTAGCACAGGTCGTATTTTCACATCTAGCGCTGATGACTCTTCTGGATAAGACCATGGCACTTTGCTCTTTTTCTGACTTTTTTCCTTATCAATAGCAAATGAAATAAAATCACCTGGAGTTAATAGGGGGAGCTTAAGAGTAGTTTTTATTTTGTCGTCTGTCCTTTTTCCATTTTTCATTTTATAGGCAATGCCAGTAACTATTACGTCATAGACAGGAGAATCTAAGCAGTTAATTAATCTAATACCAACTAGGTAACGTTCCCCATCATGTATGGGATTCGAATAATCTATCCGATCGGATATTAGTGGAGTTTTTTATCGACTCGCACCCACCAAGCAGCAATATTATAAGCTTGCTCTCTTTCCTTTTCTCGATTCTGTCTAAAAAAAGATGATAGGGAGAAAATTGTTGCAGCTATACCAAATAGTGTTGAGATAACCGCAAGGACCTGTGTTGTATTTTGCAGTAGCAAGTGAAATAGGGTTGTCATAAAATTCCAGACTTTTTAGTTTTTATCTATTAGTTTTCTTTTTATGTCAAAGACCAGTGCTGTATTTATTATATCTTCCTAACTATTCGCAAAGAAAGCTACGGCAATGGCACCAGGGCCGGCATGCGTACCGATAGCGCCTCCCATAGAGTGGTATGCGAGCTCATCCACTTTACCTTCCCATAAATGAGAATTGTCCTCAACATATTTCTTGAGCATGCTGCTCTCAAGTCCTGTATAACCAACCGCAACAGGCATATCAAAATTAATGCCGCCGCATTTTTCAATCATTTTGGTAAGTAGATTATTTGCAGCTTTTGAGCCACGAGCCTTTCCCACTAAGCTAATTACCCCATCTTCGGCTGTAATTACTGGTTTGATAGAAAGCAAATTGCCTAAAGCTGCAGCTGCTGCTGGCAAACGACCACCACGACGCAAGTATTCAAGCGTATTTAGAAGTGCAAGTACCCGAACATGCTGGACACGCACCTGCAGATCTTCAACTAGCTGATCAAACTTAATCCCTTGGTCAACACAACGCAGTGCATATTCAACAAGTACACGCGTACCAAGCGATGCACTCAGGCTATCAATAACACGGACATTGTCACCATAGGGTTGTGCAGCACTTTCAGCGCTCGCATAGGTACCAGATAAACGGGATGAAACGGTAATCGCAACTACCTTTTCGTCTCTCTCCACAGCAGCTGAAAACTCTTGGTCAAAAGCATAAGGAGTAACTTGACCAGTGGTTGGTGTGGTATCTGTTTCTAAGAGCATTTCATAAAAACGTTGATTGCTCAGGTCAACATTATCAAGATATATTTCATTGCCAAAGGCAACTGAGATAGGCATAACGGTTAGCTGCTCATGATGGATATCTGAAACATCTGCTGCAGAATCGCAAATAATACGTATTGCCATTAAATTCTCCTCAGTCTGTTTATCTATAGTTTCTAGAGCTCTTTGAGATTTTCTAAAACTTTTCCGAGTGCGCGATACATAACCGTGACTTCATCAGCTGCAAGGTCTTTTGCAGCCTGGCCAACAAGACGATTGATAATCCTATTCACTTCACCCCAAAGCTTGTACCCCTTCGGCGTAAGTAGAACAGGGTTCCTATAGCTCGTAGAGCCTTGAACTGTACTTACTTCCACATATCCCGTATTTTGAAGCGCATTGATAGAACGCGAAACTAGGGCACGGTCTACTCCAATAGAGCGTGCGATATCTGCTGCAGCTATTCCTTGGGAATGCTTGCTGAGACATACTAGGAGCAGAGCATCTGTACCACGCAAACCAAAACGTTCCATCTCGGTTTTTTTCAGCCGCTGTATTTCCTTGTTAAGCTGGAAGATAATACCGGCAAATGCTTCAAATCGATCTGTTTCTGCCATTCAACACTCCTAAATATGCTTAGATTTGTTGACTCATCAACAATTTGTTGAGCAGTCAACATTTTAGTCAATATAGACCTCTTTCGTATGGGATTCTAAAAAAATACAACGGCTTCAATTTCGAAACCGTTGTATTTTTTAAAACATTCTGGATCGCTGAGCAAAAACCTACTTAGTGCTCATCGTAGTACTGGCAAGCACCTTCGATATCGCCTTCAAATACCGAAGATCCGTGCTGCAACACAATGCCACGAGTACAGAATTGCAAGGCTTGCTCAGGTGAGTGGGTTACAAAAAGAACCGTCAGATTGTCCTTTGCCATAATGTCTTTGACACGCTCTTCGCACTTCTTGCGGAAGCGCTTGTCTCCCACCGAAAGTGCCTCGTCAATTACAAGAATATCAGGGTTAATTGAAGAGGCAAAGGCAAAGCCTAAGCGCGCTTTCATACCACTGGAGTAGGTACGAATGGGCTGTTCCATATAATCACCGAGCTCAGAGAACTCATGCATCTGCGGGATAAGTGCTTCTGTCTCATCGCGGGTAAAACCCCACAGTTGACAGCGCATTTCTAGGTTCTCACGACCAGTAAGATTGCCATCAAAACCAGCTGATAACTCAAGCAAAGCAGAGATGCGGCCATGAACCTCAATAGTGCCTCGGGTGGGATAACACACACCCGTAATCATCTTGAGTGCAGTAGATTTGCCAGCACCATTTAAGCCAAGCAGCGCGAGAGAATCTCCACGATTGATAGTAAATGAAAGATTATCGGTAGCATTGATAACCTTGTGATCAATCTTGTTGGTAAAGGTACCGAGTAAGCGCTGTTTGTCATTCTTGTACAAGTAATAGGTCTTATATACATTGCTAAATCGTACAGCTATGGGATTATTCTTATCATTATCTCGAATAACCTTTGCTTCACCCTCACCTGCCCAACTTACTCGTTCATTCTCCGTAGTAGCAGCTCGCATAGCACGCGCTTTAACAGAAAGTTTTGCTCCAGTCTTTGGCCTAGAGGACATCGGGTACCTCCTTGTGTAGGCGAGCATAGCTGTGCATCGCAAGCACAGTAACTACTACGCAGATAAAGAGATAGCAAATAAACTCATGATGACTATGCCAAATCCATTTATGGAAAATAAAACAATCACGCATTGCCACACAACCCCATGCAACTGGATTAAAGTACATAATGATGCGACCAACATGTGGAAGCGCCTTAAGGTCAAAAAGAACCCCAGACAACCAGAAGAATGGTGTACTTAGGGTGCCAATTAACTTAGAAAAGTCACGTGAGATAGCTGAGAGTGGAGAAAGCCAGATAGACCACATCGTCCAGAAATACATCATGAGCGCAAATACCAGCGGAAGCTGAATGAGATGAATGGTCAGCTTAATCTTGAGAATGAGGCACATCAAAATCGTGAAAAGCATTGTACCTACAAGAACAAGCATCTTTGAAAGCGTAAAGAAGGTTGAAATAACCGACAGCGGAAAACGAATACGATTAACCAAGAAGGAATATCGGTGATAAACATCACTACCTCCCCCGCCAATCATATCGCCCATAAAGAACCATGGAAAAATACCCACCGCCATCCACAGAAGGAAAGGCATGCCATTAATTGGCGCTGCCGTACGCATACCTACTGCAAATGTGAAGTAATACACGCCAATATAGACGGCAGGCTTTACAAAAAGCCAAATCCAGCCAAGAGCAGCACCACGGTAGGTCTTGACCAAATCAATCTTTGCGAGCTCCCAAGTCTGCTTGCGCCAAGTCCAATTGTCATGGAACATCTGCAAAAATGTCTTTATGAGAACGAGCACGCCCGCCTCCCCTTCAAGACGACAATATCAGCGGTCTATCATATAACAGTAATGCACAGCGAATGCTTCATTGACGCCTATCTGCATCGTATTGCCAGACCAAAAACAGCGCAGAAGACTCTATTCAGCTGGTTTGTGGCCTACAAAGAGCTTGCTTACACGACGCACAACAACTTGATCTATACATGCATCAAGCAAAATGATAGCTAAATAAAAGAGCAAACTAAACAAACTACCTATCACAATGAATGGTGCAAGACCAAATCCCAAGGCCCACATAAGAATTGTATCGGCAGCAGTGTGCCAACCAGTCGAAAAAAAGGCTTGTAGTACATAAAAGCCCAGAGTTCCTGCACTCGCGAAGGCAAGAACATAAGCGAGACGCGGATACCTCGTAGCACTATCTGCTGGCTGTGCAAGTGCGCAGAGCAATGCAGATACCGCCATTGCAAAGGCAAATATTGAAGTAGAACGATAAGACAGCGAGTTGACAGAATCTATACCCCCAAGACTTCCTGCAATAAATTCAGCAACTATCATCCCAATAAGTGCAAGCACAAAAGCATGGCAGCCATAACAACAACTACCAGGACGTACATGTTGGGCAATCCAGCCACCCACCAAAAAACTCATCCCATAGCTCACAGCGCTCATTAGCTTGCGCCAATCAAGCACACCAGGTTCACCTGTACCCTGAGAAAAAAATGCAATATAGAAGTTCAAGGCATAGACCACAATAAGCAGAGCGGCAAGCAGTTGGTTTTGCTTGCGGACACGCCACCACAACCAACCAATAAAAGGACACAACACCACTAACGCTAAATACACCCAAACAAATTGGATGCCAAAACTGATCCAATACCAGTCATCAAGCTCTGCATTGGTAATTTCGGGTGCAAAATGATGTGCAATCAGTGCGATAAGTCCATACAGGACAACCGTAGTTAAAATGATGGCAATTCTTCGGGCGGTAACGCGTACTTGCATGTGCCAATACCCTGGTAACACCGAGGTTTCCGCAGCTCGTGGTAGCAAAAAGAAACCCGAGATCATAATAAAGACGTGATTGCCCCAAGCGCCAAGCTGATTGATGCTGCCCATAAACACGAGTGCCTGTAAGGAAGCGCGACCATTTGGCGCAAGTGCGGTACCTGCCAAAAAGCCATCCCAATCCACCATGGATTCAAACCAAGGCAAAAAACTATGGAAGATGGCAATACAGAGAATAGCTATTACACGGAGGGCCTCAATAGACAAAAGGCGCGTATTGGCACGCATTGTTAACGTACGCGCTGCTTCCCCCAAAAAATGAGGGAACAGCTGAGTTCTCTTCTGTTGGGAATGGACTTCTATAGAAGTTCGACTGCTCACTGATCAAGCTCCGCTACCAAAGCCGTAAATTCCTCCGGCACCGTATTGAAGTCAGCACCAAAACTCTCAGCAACAGCGTGAGCCTGAGCACGACGGAATTCAGCAGTATCACTATCACCAGTGCGCTCGTAAATATCAGCTGCACGCATCAGCGCAAAGGCAACATACTCAGCCAAAGACTCGCCCAAACCAGAAAGCACCATCATGGTCACAAGAGAATCAGGGCTGAGATTCATTGCAACCGCAGGATCCATATCCAACAGACTTGCAACGTCCTGCTCAACTGAGGCCGCAGCATCTAGGGCCATACGCGGCTCTTTGACAGATTGAGCTATCCTCAGCGCCTTTGAGATAGACTCAACAAACTGCGAAATAAGTTCCAGCAGATAATCTCTCTGCAGCATGAATACTCCTCGCAACGACTAATCAGTAGCTCATCGAAAACATTTTGAACTCAACAAGCATAGGTAAACAGCACCATTCTAGCGTTGTGAAGGCAAGGCGACTCCGAGGTGTTCAAAGGCAACAGCTGTAGCTTGACGTCCCTGAGGTGTACGGATAATTAAGCCTCTCTGCAACAGATAAGGTTCGTAAACGTCTTCGAGTGTGGAAGGATCCTCGCCAACTGCCGAAGCAATAGTAGTAAGTCCCACAGGACGTCCTCGGAATGTTTTTGTAAGAGCCTCAAGAATCTTGGTATCCATCCAGTCAAGACCAAGCTCATCTATCTCAAAGAAGGATAAGGCCTCTGCTGCGACTTTCCAGTCTATATCTCCACCAGCACGTACCTGAGCATAGTCACGCACACGTTTGAGTAGACGATTCGCAAGACGCGGTGTCCCACGACTACGACTTGCAATCTCGCGAGCGCCCTGCTCGTCAATCTCAACTCCCAAGATATGTGCCGAGCGCGAGACAATCGAGGCCAGTTCATCAACGTTGTAATAATCGAGGCGGTAACTGATACCAAAGCGATCGCGCAAAGGTCCTGTCAAAAGACCAGTGCGCGTTGTAGCACCAATGAGCGTAAATTTGGGCAGGTCAAGGCGAATCGAGCGGGCAGCAGGCCCTTTGCCAATCACAATATCTAGACAAAAGTCCTCCATCGCGGGATAGAGCACTTCTTCTACCTGACGGTTTAAGCGATGAATCTCGTCAACAAAGAGCACATCTCCGGGTTCGAGATTGGTAAGAATAGCAGCAAGATCACCTGTACGTGCAATAGCAGGGCCAGAAGTAGTGCGTAGTTTTGCTCCCATCTCATTTGCAACAACACCAGCAAGAGTTGTCTTGCCCAGGCCTGGAGGGCCCGAAAAAATCACGTGATCAAGCGGTTCATTGCGATCGCGCGCTGCTTGGATAAGCACACGGAGGTTGGTGCGCACGCGCTCCTGACCAAGATATTCTTCCAGAGTCTGTGGGCGCAAACTATGCTCGACATCAAGATCTTCAGCAGTAAGCTCGGTACTCACACCACGCGAAGCACCCATACTTCCCATGCCAAAAGGAGCAGCGTTGCCTTGAGCATCGTCCGCAAAGAGATCATCTGCATCTGCTTCCCATACTGCCATGGCCTACACTCCCCTCCCCAAGCGCTTGAGAGCATATGCAAGCGCTGCTTCCACCGAAGATGCAGCGGCATCATCGCAACCATCCAGCGCCAACTCGGTCTCCTGAGGCGTAAAGCCCATGGAAAGCAAAGCCTCACTTGCTTCGGTTTTGACATCGCGCAAGGCCGAAGGAATTGATACCTGATTGTTTGTAGTTGCAGATTCAAGTCCAACCAAGCTACGAAGCTCTGCATCTTTGGCAAAAACATCCTGTAACTCTACCAGTAGTCTCTGAGCCTTCTTTTTGCCCACACCAGGCACTGTAGCTGCACGATTGGCATCCTGAGTTGCAACAACCGTTGCAAGGGTCGCAGGAGTAAAGGTTGAAAGCACCGAAAGAGCGAGTTTGGGACCCACACCCGAAATCGCCACTAAGCGGTCAAAGAGCGAACGCTCCTGGCGATTGGCAAAACCATAGAGTTCCATCGCATCCTCACGCACCACCATGCGTGTCAACAACGTAACGCCAGCTTCGCCTACTGCAGGGAGTGCTGCGGCAGTATTAGCCGAAATGCCCAGCTCATAACCGACACCTGCCACATCAAGAATTGCGTGTGTTGGCAAAACCTCTATGAGGGTACCCGTGAGCTGAACAATCATGAGCTAGCCTTCCTCGGTGTACGTACGCCGTCTCGAGTGGAAATACGACTTGTCCTGCTGCTGGGCAGCTGCCCCATCTGAGCGCGAGAAGCAGTTGCAGCCGCTGTAACCTCACGCGCCTCTGCTGCCGCCTGCTTGCGACTGGCAATCTCTGCTTCACGAAGAGCGTCAGCTGCCGCCATGCGACGCGTTGCACGCTGGGTACGTACCAACAGGACATGACAAACTGCTGCAGCAAGTGCATCTGCCGCATGGTCGGGATGCGGATCATGGTCAAGTGCCAAAATATTGCGCACCATAAAAATAACCTGATACTTGTCGGCACTTCCTGTGCCTACTACAGCTTGCTTTATCTGCATGGGAGTGTACTCACCCACCTCAAGGCCTGCTCGAGAACAGGCAACAATTGCTGCTCCTCGAGCCTGAGCTGTCGCAATAGCAGAACGCTCATTTTCGCCGAAGAAAATCTTTTCGATAGCAAGCTGACTGGGATGGTACTGGCTAATCACATCACTAATCTCATTAAATATGCTACCCAGACGATGATCAATGGACTCTGTAGGATGCGTAGTCACGCAACCATAGGCTCTGGCACGACAAGTATTGCCACGAACCTCAATCACACCCCAACCAGTATGGGCAAGACCTGGGTCAATGCCAAGCACAATCATGTTTTGCACCGCCCTTTTGCTCGCCTGCCCACACAAATAAGAACACTCGTTCTATCATATCCCAAATCAGGGCATACGCAAGACCGAGTCACTCACCGAGATAGCAAGCACACTTCATCCCTCAGGTGCATCTGAACATGCGCGAAGCTAAACCATACTTACAAACAGCACACCTAATAGGACGGTTTGTGGACGTTTAGTTTTCGGAAAATGGGCTAAAACCATTTCCTGCAAAGCCACCAAAACCCATATGACCCTCAGCATCGGCGACGATATGTCCATCGACGTTATCGGGATTTACCAAGCCAAAGCCTTTCATATAGTCCATAAGATTGGCAATATTTTGCCGACTGCTTTCAGGCTTTTTTGAAATATCGACCGATCCAAAGCTGATATCAACGTTTTGCTCTGCTTGTTTTTGAGGGTCAAACACCGAAATTTGTGCACCATCAAGCAGATCTGAGAGCGCATCTACAAAGGGATTGTTTGCATCGACATCCTGTAGACCTGCCTCAAACGCAGCTGCCAACTCCTGTGCCAAAAGAGAGAGATCTTTGCTACCCGGCAACAGTTCTTTACGGTCTGCTCTATCGTGCCAAGACAAGCCAAAAGGCCTATGAGCATCGGCAAGACTGCGTGTACTCGCACGCAATACCACACCTGCATTGCTTCTTGCCAAAGCATGCGCATGAAAAGCAGTCACCGCCGCTTCTATAAGTGCAGACATCCCTTGTGAGCGCTGAATATCAGATGGTGTACGTTCCCACTCGATATACATGCTTAAGATCAAATCAAGCTGCCGCAATTGATCCTCGGGATCAGTTGCCACATCATCGAATGTATCGCTATCAAGCAGTTCGGGTAGGTCACAAGGAGCGAGCGATAAATCAGGGAAGACAGGTGAGCTTGCATTGCGCGTGCGTGCCATCTCTAGCACATCTGTGCGATAAAGATCACCCAAAGGAAGTAAATCTGCCGCAGCACTCAGACCATCTGCCTCAAGGGCAAGCCACGTTTTGTCACGGGAAGATAGTAGTAGAGCATGGAGCCGACGTGCAAGCTGGCGAGCTTCTGTCACAATCACATCGCGCTCGGTAGCAATGGCAGCAAGACGCTCGTCAATTCCTGCAGAATCCTGCAGCGAAACCGCACTTGCTTGGACAAGACGAGGATTACGTTCATGCAGATTGATATGCAAATTTGCAGCGAGTTGACGCATTGCAAGTACTCTTTGTGCTGCCGAACGCGGACGGGCAAGAGATCCTCCCCTGCCACCACTACGCAAGGCAGGCGTACCTTCCAGCGGTGTTGCAAGCAGAGCATGCACATGCATGGGACCCAACGCATCGCTAGCAAGAGTAGCCAAAACAGCAGAACTCAGTGTGCCATCAAGGGTGAGCACAACATCTTGCATGCCTTGTGCTGCAGTAAAATCTTTCAAAGCAAGAGAAAACGCCTGCCAACGAAAAGAACTACGATCATAGGGAACAGGCTTGGGAACATCTTGCTCAGGGTCTCTAGGCTGTAGGCCAATCTCAGCTACTAACAGCGCTTCTTCACATGAAGGAGCTATCGCTACCGCTTGCCCATCGGGAGCTAATACAAAGCTGCCACCTGTACAAACAGCATCATCAAAGCTACCAAGCGATCCCAGTGCTATAAGCCAAGATTCCATGTCCCGCGCATCTTGGGTATAACGATTATCAGGTAATCCCGCTGCCAACACCGAATCGCTGTCATTTGCCGCATAGGTCTGAGAGGAAAAATAGATGACAGCGTTGACGCCGTAATCCAAACTCACCAGCTCGTCGAGCTTGTCGTCAGTCATTGCCAGTGCAAATTTGATACCCGCCATATCAAAGGTAGGAATACTACTTTCGCTGCTCAAAAGCTCTACACCATCGGTCATAGCTGCCATGACATTACCGCCCATAGAGCGTGTCAAATTTGTCAGGCGCAGGGGTATGACCTCGCCATTTGCAATTAAGAAGATCTCTTCTACAGGCTCATGAGCCGAAAGCGAAGCCAAGGGTAAGAGGCAGGGGCAGGCTAGCTTATCGACAAGACTTGACAACATATCTGACAAATCGATAAGCAGACCCTCCTGGTCTACATAGGGTACAGGACAAATACCCGCGAGCGTAGACAGGGGGAAAATGAGCAGCTCTGCGCCCTGTCGGGCGGCCTGCTCGCTATATGCGATAATGCGCTCGCCCGTGCGAGAGAAATCTCCCGCACGGGCGCTAAGCTGCGCGATACCAATCTTCACGCGTAACACCTATCTGAGCTTAGAGCTCAACTTCAGCTTTCCACAAACCATGAAGGTTGCAATAAGCATAAACTGTAGCACCCTTAGAGCAGCACTTGCCAAACTTAGCCTCAGGCTTGTCGCCAGGCTTGAGATAACGAACAAAGAGTTTATCCTCAGCGGCCAAGGCAATCCACTCGATGTAGTGCTCCTCAATGGAAGGATGCTCAACAACGCCAACCTTTACGAGGATGTGCTTGCCATCTTCGGCCTCGGTAATCACAGGAACGTGCTTCTCAACAGCAGCGTCAACAGAACCAGCTACGAGAATCTCCATGGGCTCGCCACAGCAAGAAGGATCGCAGCTACCCTTCTTGAGCAAAGCGACCATGGTGCCACATTTATTGCAACGATAAAAAGTAGGCTCGGCCATAACTTTTCCTCTCTCCTTACGGCGCCTCATCGCGTCGTATATCCATTGTGGCACATCCCCAATAAATAACACTGCCATTCGCAAATTAACGCAAGTCCAACGAGTCACACATCCATCAGCGTGTATCACTCTGGCACGCGTCGCGAGGGGGTGTGCAGATTTTGCTTCGACATCACGTGTGCCGCACGGCGCGCTTAGGCAAAAGCAATGCTTCCTTCGGGATCAACGAGATCCTTAAGTTCTGCCATCAGCATCATGCTGCGTGCATCCACCGTAGTAGGCAGCTCCATGCGCAATGTGTGGCCCGAACTTTCTTGAACAAGCAGTTCCACGCGATCAAGGCCCACATAGCGAGACAAAATGTCATGCAATCTTTGCATACGGTCGTAGCTCAGGACGCTCGGCGTCATGCGCAGCTCAATAACCTTGGGGCGGTTTGATGACGCGCTTAGCTCTAGCCCTTCGATAGAGCTGCAGATAATTTGATCGCCACGATCTGAGCGCTCAAGCTTACCCGAGATTTTGACAAAGACATCGTTCGCAGAGCCACCTATCTCAGCATCAGCTTCACCCGCAAGAATGGCAGCCGATTTCTTGTAAAGCTTGGGGAAGACAACCAACGTAATTTCGCCTTCCATATCTTCCAAGGTCACAATCGCCATGGGATCACCGTTTTTGGTGGTCTTCTTTTGCACAGAGGTCACCATACCAGCAAGGCGAATTTGCTTGTCCTCTGCAACTTTGTGGCGCTCAATCATGCCACCTGTCATGGGATCAGGTACTTCTTCGGTCTCGTTGAGTTCGCCGATGGTGTAGTCGCGCGCTTTGGAAAGTGCATACTCATACGGGCGCAGAGGGTGATCCGAGACGTAAAGTCCCAGCACCTCATGCTCGTTGTGAAGCTTGTCGCTACGCTCCCACTCCACCCCATCGGGCTTAGGCACTTCATCGGTGAAACCAGAGCCTTCTACATCGCCAAACATATCAAAAAGACTGCTCTGGCCAGCAGCTCTATCCTTTTGGCGACGAGCAGCAGCATCAAGGATATTTTCAGGGTTGTTTTTGTCAACCATAATCATCAGCTGGCGACGCGGATAACCCGTAGAATCAAAGGCACCACTCTTGATAAGTGCTTCAACAACACGACGGTTTGCCGATGAACCATCAACACGATCAACAAAATCGTTGAGATGCTTGAAAGGTCCGCCCTTCTCACGCTCGGCCATGATGAGCTCGGCTACGCCTTCACCAACACCACGGATGCCTGCAAAGCCAAAGCGAACACCTGCAGGAGTTGCCGTAAAGTCACGACCCGACTCATTAATATCGGGTGGCAAAATCTGAATACCCTCGTGACGACAGGCAGTAACGTAGTGAACAATCTTGTCCGTCTTGCCCATGTAGCTGGTGAGCACCGATGCCATAAACTCACGCGGGAAATACGCCTTGAGCCAGGCTGTTTGCATAACGAGAATGGCATAACCTGCAGAATGGGATTTATTGAAGGCATAGGAAGCAAACTCAAGAACGTCATCCCAAATACGCTGAGCGGTCGCACGTTCGTAGCCGTTTTCGACAGCACCATTCATCCAATGGTCGTAGGTCGTCTCATCTTTACCGTTGTCCCAATGGAATTCGGTACTTGTGAGCAGCTTAATTTTCTTTTTTGCCACAGGTTTGCGGATGCGAGAGTCGGACTCACCAGCGGAGAAGCCCGACATCTTGACCGAAATCTGCATGACCTGCTCTTGATACACGATTGTGCCGTAGGTTTCGTCCAAAATCTCCGAAAGACGATCGTCGTAAAAGACGATAGGTTCGCGACCATTCATACGGTTGATATAGCTGGTAACCATACCAGCACCTAGAGGACCAGGACGATATAGAGCAATCAATGCAACGATTTGCTTGTATTCTTTGGGCTGCATATTTTTGATGGTGGCTGTCATACCCGCAGACTCTACTTGGAATACTCCTGCCGTAGCACCCGAGCCCAGTAGCTCATAAATCTTGGGGTCGGTAAAAGGAATCTTGTCCACATCGATATCCACACAGGTAGCACCAGGCTTGATGCAGGAACGCACAAGTTTGGGCATACGCTCGATATCAGAGGCATGGGGATAACTCGCACGAATATTGGCGAGAGTTTTTGAAATAACGGTCAATGTGCGCAGGCCCAAGAAGTCCATCTTGAGCAGACCCATGTCGGCAACCGAGTGACCCTCGTACTGGGTAATCTCAACGCCACCCTTGGTATCGAGTTTGGTAGGCACATGATCGTTAACGGGCGTCGGTGCAATCAAAACGGCGCAAGCATGCACGCCTTCACCTCGGGTGAGGCCTTCAATAGAGAGAGCTGCATCAATAATGCGATGCGCATCGGCATCCTTCTCGTAAGCCTCGGCAAAGTCGGGTGAAAATTGATCGGGTTTCTTTTCATTTTTTTCAAGCGCATTTTGCAAGGCAAGCTTGGGGTCGTTGGAAAGCATCTTGGACAGCCGCTGACCTTGCCACACAGGAAATCCCAGCACACGAGCGGCATCGTTGATTGCTTGCTTGGCTTTGATAGTTGAGTAGGTAATAACGTGGCAAACACGCTCAGGTCCATAAAGTTCACGAACATGCTGGATGACTTCCAGACGCCGCTCATCGTCGAAGTCCATATCGATATCGGGCATTTCGGAGCGCTGAGGTGACAAAAATCTCTCGAACATCAGGCCGTTTTCTAGCGGGTCAAAAGCGGTGATGTTCATTGCATAAGCAACAATAGCGCCAGCTGCACTACCTCGACCAGGACCTACGCCAATACCATTGTTTTTGGCCCACATGACATATTCCTGCACAATAAGAAAGTAGTCAGCAAAGCCCTTATCGCAAATGATTTTGTACTCGTACTCAAAACGCTCTTGGATATTAATGCCATTGATCTCACGGGTACGCCAGTCGGGCCCATAGTGTTGCTCAAGACCTTTTTCACATTCAGCGTGGAAACGTTCCTCAGAGGTCTCCCCCTCTGCCAAACCAGGGAACTTAGGCAAGTACATACTTGACCAGTCAAGTTCAAACTGACACTTTTCTGCAATCTCAAGCGTATTGTCACAGGCTTCAGGAATCCACGAGAAGAGAGCGCGCATCTCTTCTTCGCTCTTCATGTAAAACTCGCTACCCTCCATATGCAGACGACCAGGATCATCAATATGACTAGCGGTCCCAATGCAGCTAATAATGTCCTGAGTTGGCGCGTCCTCGCGGGTAAGGTAGTGGAAGTCGTTGGTAGCAACTGCCTTGATACCCAGCTTTTGCGCCAGTGCGACGAGACGCTCGTCAAGCGTGCGGTCGGTCCATCCACCGCGGAAATTAAGGCCATGGTCTTGAATCTCAATATAGAAGTCATCACCAAATATGCGTTGATATTCGCGAGCCCAATGCTCTGCCTCATCAATATTTCCATCGATAATATTTTGAGGAATGATGCCTTGTACACAGGCAGACTGACAGATGATGCCCTCGTGATATTTTTCGAGCATACCCAAGGTGGTACGAGGCTTGTAATACATCATCTCATTGGCAGCTTGGGACATCATCTTCATCAGATTGACGTAGCCCGTCTCATTTTTTGCCAGCAAAATAAGGTGATATCGCTTTTGATTGGGCTTGTGCTCAATTTGATCATCCGTAATGAAGTAGGCCTCGCAACCAAAGATGGGCTTGACCACAAGCGTAGGACGGTTTGCTTCAACCGCGCTAAGATCGCCACCCGTAGACTCCCAGATAGCAACATCGCTTTCCCATTGCGCATGCACACGATCATGAGGTGCAGCATCTGGTGCATCGGGTTCGGGTTCGACGAGCTCCCAAGATTTTTTGAAACACTCAACATCGTGTTTCCATTGCTTCATATCCGCAGCAGCGTCGTTGTATTTGCGACATTCAAGGTCAAGGTTGGGCACACCAAACATATAACCGTGATCGGTCAGAGACACGGCAGGCATCCCTAGGTCAACTGCACGTTTGACCATATCGGGTATGCGCGTAGCTCCATCGAGTACCGAAAAGTCAGAGTGGCTATGCAAGTGTACAAAGGCCATACGTGTACTCTCCCTTGTGCGCGGGATGGGCGGGACTTACCAAAAAGACTCCCTGTGCCTACGCATACCACGAGGCACATATCCTATCCGCATTTCCTATTGTCTTTGTTTTCCGCTATCAATTCTAACGCAGCAAATGGACATCACTGAGAGCTAACAATCACTTCTCTATACATGAAAATCGTAGCGTACAACATATGGCTGACCCATCTTGTTGTCTCCCAAAAGCTCGCCCGCATCAAGTTCGACACAGACAAAAGCACAGGTAACCGCAGTAAAACCTTGATTTAGAAGCACACGAGCATAGAGGCGTGCTTGGGTTTTGTGATACTCATAAATCTCAGCAGGCGTAAGGTTTTTATCGCCTGTTTTATAGTCAACAAGCAGTGCTTCTGTAGAACCAGGGTTGGTACAAAGCAAGTCAATTGCACCTTCAATGTAGTCACCAAAACGCTCGGTACCCTTGGGCGCTGGCGCAAAGAAGGGCAACTCCGCTTGGAGATTTTTGTACTGCAACGCCTCAACACGAATATCTGAGTGAATCCAGCGCTGTAATGCTGTCTGCAGACGCAATTCAGCGCGGCTCGACAGATGCCAATAGATAGACATATGCTCTATTTGCTCATCTGAAGGAACGTGTCCTGTTTCGATCATAGTCTGAGCAAGCTCATGGAAAGCAGAACCTAGATTGGTCGCACGATCGGCATCGGCATATTCTCCAGCCTCATCTTCCTCACTGAGCTGTGGCGCTTGGGGCTTTTTTGGAGCTTTATCTTTGTGCTGTAGAACTTCATCATCTAGCGCAGCCTTCATTGACGAAAAGCTAAAAACTCCTTGACGGGGACGCCATGTACTCAGCTGCACTGCGGTTTCGGTCTCGCGTTGATAGAGCACAAAATCACTGTCTGACGTGATACTGTCTTGCATGTCTGCGTCAATGCCGTCCGTTCCAAGCACCAGTAAATCCTCCGGGACGGGACCTGTAAGCTCTGTGTCAAAACCCGCTAGATTACCTGCAGATGACAGTTCAAGCACAACAGGATCGCCCTTGGGAACCTTTTGCTGGCAGACCTCCACTACGCGAAGCAGTGCATCAGCACTCCCCCCAAAGTCAAGGCTCTGCTCACCTATAGCAGGCATGTCAGCACCAACAAGCGCCTGCATACTTCCAGCTGCAAGCGTCGAACTTATACCTGCTTTGCTAGAAGCACAACTTATTCCTAGGACAACTGCTTCCTGTGCACGAGTCAATGCAACGTAGAGCAAACGCGCTTTTTCTTCTTTGCTCTGCTTGTCTTCAAGCTGCTTGAGTGCTAAATAGGTCTCTGCAATCGTCGCACTTTCTGAGCCTTTCCAACTGCTGCCCTCATCCATTCGCACCTTTGCGACTAAACTTGAGCAATCTTTGGGACAAATCACGCAGGCTTGTACATTTTGAGAAACAGTATTTGCTGACATACCAGCAACGCTCAAACTACCTGCAAGAATGCCCGTATCGCCACGAGGGTTTGACCAGCATTCGGCTACTGCCACAATAGGAAACTCAAGACCCTTGGATGCATGAATGGTCATTACTTGAATGGCACCTGCCTCTCCCCCTGCAAAAGACGCAGGAGGAATCTTTGCAAGACTTAGCCAGCGATTAAATTCCGCTGCAGCCCGAGCAGGTCCCAGTCCCAACTCCTCGGTAAGATCGCGAATATATCGTACGGCAGCTAAAACATTAGCAGCGCGCGCCATACCTTCAGCGCCTTGGTGAGAAAGACGAGCAAGCCAGCCAGAATCACGCACCACCTGTAGACAGACATCAGCAACTGGCTTGTGCGCTAAATCCGCAAGCGCTTGGCTAAGCACCGCATGAGCTGCCTTGAGACGTTCGGAAGCTTTTACGTCTCCGAAAAACTTCATATCCTCAAGGCCACGGTCAATCTGCCGCTTTGTAGGAGCATCTAGTTTTTCTTGAGAGCGTGTGCCCAGCATGCAGAAATCATCTGCATCAAGGACAAATACTTCACTGGAAAGCAGTGGAAATAGGCCCGACTGAGTATCCCCAGGATTTGCCAAGGTGTAGAGCAGTGCGCACATAACCTGAACCTCGGAAGTCGAGCTAAAGGTAGATCCGCCAGTCACCACACACTCAAGTCCACGAGCTCGCAGGGCGTCGATATAGTTTGCCGCATGAGAGGTTGTTCCCAAAAGCAGAGCCATATCTCCTGCATTTGTACCTGCCGCTGCATACTGTGCTAGTCGATCTGCAATCTGAGCAGCAAGAGTTGCTGCCTGAAATTTTGTTGTTCGTCCTGATTGACCAGGGCCTGTAACTGCTTCGATGGCTACACGCGGAAGAGATTGCGCCGTATACGCATCGTCTCGCCCATCCCAAGCATCGAGGTGCATATAGCCACCCAGGACACCACCTGCAAGCGTGCCATCTATCGTAGGCACACCTCCGCAAATACGCTCTACAAGAGCAAGAATATCTGCATGGCTGCGATAGTTTGTCTGCAGTCGCACATGCGCATCTGTCGAGAGTGCGGCCCCATGTTTGCGAAATACCTCAACATCTGCCCCGCGAAAACGATAAATCGACTGTTGAGCATCACCTACCGTACACAGGTGTTCAGCATCTTTACCAGCAAGCATGCCGATAAGCTCCAATTGAGCTTCATCGGTATCCTGGAACTCATCCACCATGACTAGACGAAAACGCTGTGCATAGTCAGCCGCCACTTCGGGGCGCTTGCGTACTGCTTGCAAAGCCATATGAATAAGATCGTCATTATCCAGCAGAGACTGCTCGTATTTGAGCTTTGCATAGCGCTCATCCACCTGACGCGCTAACTGCAAAATTGCACTGCCAAATCTGCCAACCTGAACAAAGGCAAACTCTGCCCGAGCAAGTGCCAAAGCAGAAACAACATCCGGCTGAATATCAGCAATTGTTTTGCTTGACCGTGGCACCGAAACACTCGCTAACGCAGCTTCGATTTCGCCAAGTGTTGAACGCTTGGGGCCATCTAGTACAAGTCCCCGCAGGGCCCCAAGCGATGTCTGAACTGTTTCTGCCGCCTTTGGTGTGAGCTTACGAGACCCCAACTCTTCAAAAGCTATGAGCAGATGTGCCACTGAGCGGTATATTGTTTCGGCACCATCTCCACCCACAAGCACTAGATCATCAAAACCATGGGGGCAACGACGAGCGGCGGCAATCATACTGGTCACAAGATCGAGAACCCCACTTGCACGGCCTCCGTCAAACATGCGCCCATAGCCATAAAAAGAGAAAAGCTCAGAAAACGCGCCTTGGCGATATGCACCTCCCACAACCTCTTCGAGTGCGATGCCTTTGAGTTCGTCAGCCTGGTTTTCCGTGCATTGGCTAAAGTTTGGATCAATTCCCAAATCCAGCGCATGCTGATGCAAAATACGCGAACACATGCCATGAATGGTCGAAATCCAGGCACCATCAACTGCAAGCGCTGCCTCACGCATATGTGGATCAGTAGCTCCAGCAGCTCGTAGAGTTTTGCGCACGCGCTCACGAATTTCTCGTGCAGCGGCCTCGGTAAAAGTAATTACAAGTACCTGATCGAGACTATCTAAATATGGTTTGCCACACACACCAGAGCCAGGACTGAGTGCCCAAGCAATGCGCTGGGTCAGCGTAAACGTCTTGCCTGAGCCAGCTCCTGCCTCAACAAAAAGCGGACGGTCAAGCGTTTGAGCAATGGCGCGTTGGCCCTCATTGAGCCCTGCAAGAAACTCCAATTCAGCCATTATGAGCGCCTCTTTTCACAATTCAGCACGGGACACCATTGACACGAAATTTCATCAAGTGGGTTTGCATCAATTACTCCTGCACGAAGCTCTGCAATACGTGGTGCAATGGCCTCCTCACAGGCATCAAGCAGCCCGTCAAGACCCGCATCTCCATCCCAGTTGGTGCCTGCCACTTTTGCCTGCTCGCTACGACCAAAGTCGTCGGCAGGATCCACGCACACAGCATCTGCACGGGCTTTTGAGAGGTCTTGCCCATAGATGCGTTCTGCTTGATTGGCGTCCACAGCGCCTGCCAAAGCATGGTCATCGCGGGTACAGAGATATACTGCCCCAACCACACGCAGCTCAGGATGAGCACGACGTACTACCTGCGCATATATCAGCGATTGCACGCGCCTAAGCTCTTTGAGCGCATGCCCAAGCTCGTGGGGTTTTTTACCAAAAGCATCATATTCTTTGGTAAAACCGTTTACCCCTTTGTGTTTATAGTCAATAACCACTGCCAGTCCATGCGCGTCCACATCCACACGATCAATGGTACCTACCAAGCGTGCCCCGGCATACTCGATAACCTCATCGCCGCGTCCAAAGCTCCACTCAAATTGCTTGGGCTCATAACCCAAAAACAAGCTTGATTCATAGTCAAGTAACGAATGAAGGTCCTCACTCAGGCGATCAAGTTGGGCGCGTTCACGCGGTCCATGTGGAATCAATGCCTGCTGCTCAACCGTATTACCGCCACGCAGTAGGTATTGATGGCGATAATGTTCAACACAAACTTCGTCAAGCAATTCATGGGCACGCTGTAGACCCGCTGTCGTATGGACGCTGGCTCCTTCCTCAGAGAGCCGCCCGTGTGTCAGCTCAAGTACTCGATGGGCAAAAGTTCCCATTTCCGCAGGTCCAAAACCTGCATCCGCATCAGATAGACGTAACCTTCGAAGGCTAAACCACTTATAAGGACACTCGAGGTAGGTTTCAATCTGCGATGCCGATAATAGCGGCAGCTCGTTAGGACTCAGCGTTCGTCCCTCATTTGGAACAATTACAAAGGGTGTGAGCTCGGGCGAAATCTTACCCGCAGGAGCTGGCGTATCAATTGCTATCTGATGGGGATTTTCGCCCGACCAAGCGGAGTTTTGCTCTATCTCAGTCTCGGAACGCTCTTCTACGAGCTTATTACCAAAGGCTTTCTTTGCAGACTTGAGGAATTTCTCCGGCTTATCGGACCCTTCAACCCCATAACAGGCAAGCAGTTCTACCAACATAACGGCAGAATATGCATCCTTGCCATCTGCTGTTTTTAAGCATCGTTCAAGCACCAGCTGCTTGCGTGGCAGTTCTAACAATGCAGCAAATTGTGCACGCACTTGGGCAATGGGATCCGGTGCTTCCTCTATATGCAAGCGTTCTGCCAGTGAAGCTGCAAGGGAAGAATCTCGCGAAATGCTTGTTTCGGCAGAAGTAAGTCCGCAAAGTACCAAGGCATCGGTAGAAGATGATGCAAGACGAGCAGCCGAGGTCGGAGATAAAATGCGTACGAGAGAGGAAGGGCTTTTGTCTTGCGCACCGATGTCCTGCTCTGTTACGCCCTCCTCATCCCAACGTAAAATGACTTGATTTGACAAAAGTAGTTGTTGAAGCAGACTCCCATACTCGTCCAAAGAAATTGCGGCTGACTTGGCTTGCGCCGTTACAATACCCAGCTCTTCTAGGCACGTTGCAGCTGACATCAATGCAGATACAACGGCTTTTTGCTCGACCATGCTTTTTTTGAAAGCGCGGTTGGAGGTTGTTGTGGCTTTGATAGTGGTCTCGATACCTTCCAACAGGCGCGCTGCAGCGACTTTGGTACGACCTCCCAGCAATTCACGAGTTGCAAGCGCTATTGCACGCGAGCTTTTCTTTTCTGACTGAAGGTCTGCCAAGACCTGGGCTGGCGTCAGCAATCGATTGCTCCGCCAGCTGCGATCAAGACGACGAGCGGATTCTGCAGGCACTTGCGAAAGCCCTGACATCAAAAAATCAGATAGTCCGCGCGGTGGCCACCAATCCATATTCCCCAACGCAACTTGAGTGCCCTCTGCTGTTTTTTCAGACGCAGGCCAGTTTTGTGCCAGAGCGTTTAACTGCAAAATGCTTGCAAAGTATGCAAGGAAAGCCCGACCTGCTTGCATATCTGCAAATGCGATTTTTTGCTCGGTACGCAGGGTAAATCCACGCGCCAGCAGCTTTTGTGAAAGCTCTCGACTTGCACGGCTGACATCCGAAGTGCATACAACAATATCCTTGCAGCTCGCCTGCGCGAGCTTTTTGATACAACGAACCAGTGCTTCTGGCTCAGCCAGCGGTCCTGCAGGAAGCAACAATTCCACCGCACCCGTCGGCTGCAACTGCTTTGCTTCTGCAACAAATATAGAACGCGAAAGGACATCGAGCTCAATGGCGCGGATCTCCTCAACAGGTCGTCCTTTTCCAAGAGGATGAATACTATCTGGTGTATCTGCAACAATGAGACTGAGGGGTGTTTTGCTTGTCTGTGCTTCTTGTTGCAGTTGCTCTATCAACTGGCGTAATACATCACAAGCAGGACTTTTGCTTTGGTAAATTATGCAATTCACAGATGTCAGTGTTGCCACATCGCAGAGCAGCTTTCGCAGGGCACGAGTCATGCTCGTCATTCCCGTTACGACAAACACAGGCATGGTCACCTTGTGCTGCGCAAGCAAGGTGGGCAACACAGCCATAGCCTCACTCTCTTCAATGAGGTTGGCTCTATGAATAAGCTCGCGGTACTCCCCCACCAGCGCAACAAAGTCATGTTCTGCTTGGGTAAGCTGAGATATTGTCTGGCCTTGTTGTAGCCACGCAATATTTGCTGCTGCAAAGTCGGCAAGTAAATTCACCGTGCCTGCCAAGGGTTCACCGTCACTATGATGCTGGAGCACGCGACGCGCAAAAAGCTTGCGCTTCATGGGGTCAATAATATGACGTCCATCACCCCAAACTTCCCAGCGCTCTGCTACCCATGCTGACGCTGTTGTACAGTCAGCACCCAAGCAAATACCCCGTTTGGAGAGGTTTTTTTGTGCCTGAAGCGCCTGATTAAAGCTAGGACACAGCAGCACCACCCTACCCGTATGCGCAAGTCCCTGACGCAAGACATCAAGAGCCGCACTACCAACCAACTGCCGCTCTTCCGTCGAAACGATGCACAACGCCATGCTGCCTCCAAAACCAGTACTACACATATCACCGCGGCTTAATTGGCCAAACTAGGTGCGAAAAATCTACTCATATAAATTTGCTCATGTTTATGGTAGCGCGCCTGCAGGACAGCAAAACTACTGCTTTGCTTCATCAAGTCGTTCAAGCACCAAACGGTATCCCCCTGTCTTGCCATTAAGACATTTTGATACGCGGCTAACAGTGGTAGAACTTGCTCCAGTTGTCTGCGAAACTTCAATGTATGACGAACCTGCACGCAGCATACGTGCCACATCGAGTCTACGTGCAAATTCTTCTATCTCGCGTGGGCTCAAAAGATCCGAAAGAAATGCCTGTGTTTCTTCAGGCGAACTCAGCTGACAAAACGCAGAATAAAGCTGGTGTTGCCACAGCTGGATATTTTGCTCGCTACGTTCGGCCATCAGTATCGCCTCCGAAGGGTCGTAGTTGGCTTTAGTATCCTAAAGTACCTCATTGTTGGTATGTTTGGTGCGCAAAATGGGGAATACTATCCTCATAACAGTTTGGGGCAACGGTAGCAACAGCCCCGACGGGCTATGCCTGCAGGCATATCGCGAGTTTGAAAGGTAGCATCATGAGTTTCATTGGAACTTGGTTTGTGACAACCATCGCAACAATGGCTGCAATTTATTTGGTACCAGGTATCAATCCGGTAGGCGGCAACTGGGGCGCGGCTATTATGACAGCGCTCGCACTGGCGCTGGTCAATGCTCTGGTTAAGCCCGTGATGCAGTTTTTATCTTTGCCTATTACGGTGTTGACGCTGGGACTTTTTAGCTTAGTCATCAATGCGTTGATGCTAGAGTTGGCGGCTTATCTCGCTCGTGAGGTCTTTGGTACAGGAATTGCTATTTCCGGCTTTGGATCAGCTTTTATAGGCGCCATTATTATTTCAATTGTGTCATCTATCTTGGGTGCCGTCGTCGCAGGATAAAGTACTATCCCCCTACAGTTTTCTGCGCTTGCTTTGGCAGCGATAAATACTGCTTACAAGATAGATGTTGTCCTATAACTCTTTTGTCCTCCATACCTTAAATCTAAGATATGGAGGACAACGTATATAACCGCTATTGTTGCAACCGATTGGTGTGTTAACCACTGCGCCACCGCGCATCTATGATAAAAATTGATAGCCTGCTATAGCCAAAAGAAGCACTGCAAGTAGGATCCACATCACAAGGGCCCAACGGCGTCCCGTATGACTCTCAACATATATTTCGGCGACCGCAAAGACCACATTTATACTAGCGCCAACGGCACAAAGTATTGTATAAGGCAGCTTTAGAGCCCAGCAAAGTGTCTCAAAGACAAGACTGGCCGCTATCCATACCCAGACAAGGCGTTTACCTATCAGAAGCCAATCTTTTGTATCTAACGTCTTGTTCATACTTGCTCCTACGACATGTATACAAAGAGGCATAAGAAAATATACGCACTGCTCTTTTTATTTTTGTACTGCTCTCTATGTGAACATAGGTATACTCCTACTCAAAGTTTTTGTTTCAAAATTATTACGTAAGTGGCTTATTTTGAACGATAAGAGGGTTTACTCCGTTACGTCTAGTCCTACAGTGGCTTTGTCCGACAGTAGTCCTGTCCTACGGCAGCCTTGCTATACAGCGATCTGCTCTGCTTAGTTAAATCTTTTAGCCCTGTGGACGCATTTTTGTTCGGAATGCGAATAAATTTGGCTCCACTGGGCTAAAAATTTTAACTTTTTAGAGATTAGCTATTTCTCGAAAAAATAATCGAGAGAAATTCTGTCAAACGGAAGACTGTGCCAGAGAGTATTTTTTCAACAAAAAGAACGTTAAAAAGAGGCACTAAAAAGCGGCATATAGGAAACCGTTAAACATGGGATTTCCCATATGCCACATAAAGAAAAGCAACCGTTACATACAGAACTCTAAGACGCCTTTGTTACTATTACGCCATTATCTTGCGGAAGAGTTCAACTACCTGCTCATGCGTTGCCTCACGAGGATTGCCAGGATAGCAAGCATCCTTCAGGGCATCGTCTGCCAGCTGATCGAGATCCTCCTCAACCAGACCTTGGCAGGTAGGAGCGATGTGTACATCTGCAGAAAGCTGTTTAACTGCAGCAATAGCAGCGTCGGCTGCCACCTCATCACTCATGCCTGTCGTATCAACACCCATAGCAACGGCAACCTCGGCTAAGCGCTTGGTCACAACACTCTTGTTAAACTCCATAGCAATCGGCAGCAGCATTGCGCAAGCAACACCATGCGGCGTGTCGTAGTGAGCAGAGAGGGTATGTGCCATAGCATGGTCGATGCCAAGGCCAACGTTGGAAAAGCCCATGCCAGCAATATACTGAGCCAGAGCCATGCCCTCACGGCCACTTGCAGGCTTACCACTCTTTGCCTCAGCTACGGCATCGCGAAGATTGGCGGAAATCAGCTGGATTGCTTTGTAGTGGAACATGTCAGAGAGCTCCCAAGCAGCGCGGGTAGTATAACCCTCAATAGCATGGGTCAGCGCATCCATACCTGTAGCAGCAGTCAAGCCAACAGGCATAGAAGCCATCATCTCAGGGTCAACAACAGCAACCTCGGGAATATCATTGGTGTCAACGCAGACAAACTTGCGCACCTTATCGGGGTCAGTAATGACATAGTTAATGGTGACCTCAGCTGCGGTACCGGCAGTAGTGGGCACCGCAATAGTAAAGACTGCATGTTTGTTGGTAGGAGATACGCCTTCCAGCGAAACAACATCGGCAAACCCAGGATTCTCAATGATGATACCAATGGCCTTGGCCGTATCCATCGAAGAGCCTCCGCCAATGGTCACAATACTGTCGGCTTCTGCCGCCTTAAACGCCGCAACACCATCCTGCACATTTTTGATGGTGGGGTTAGGCTTGATATCGGAGTACAGGCTCCAAGCAATACCTGCCTCATCGAGCAAGTCTGTCACCTTGGTGGTTACGCCAAACTTCACCAAGTCGGCATCAGAACAGACAAAGACCTTCTTGTAACCACGACGAGCCAGCTCACCAGGAATTTCCTTGATGGCGCCTGCACCATGATACGAGATGGTATTGAGAACAAAACGATTGACTGCCATACATTCCTCCCACAACAAAAGTTTTTACGTATCCCCCACGCCGCAGCTGCGACGACGAGTCAAACTATGCAACCGATGCGGGCTTTCTGAGTCCTTCAGATAGAAAAATGAAACTAAGCAGAAATCTAAGCAGAATATCGGCGCAGTAATACCTATATCTACCAGCGCAAATATCTACTCTTCGTCTTCTTTCTCATCATAGTCATCATACATCGCCGCCTCTTCGTATTCGCGTTCGCGCACAAAATGCATGCCCAACAGCATGGCAAGAGCCGATGACAATACTGGCCATATAAAGGCAGCAAGATACATAATGTCAAAATTTTTAACGATGCTTGGGCCCCAACACGCCGCCATCGCAACTGCTACCACTGCAGTACAAAATCCCACTAAACGATGTCCGTAATCAGCGGTATACCACACCAATGTCTGTGCTGCGATTCCCGCACCCAAGCCAAAAGGCACACTATACAACGTACTAAAAGGAATCAAGAAAAAGATGTACCACCACGCATGCGGCATTCCGCCTTTTGGCAGCACATAGCCAAGAATAACCAACCCAATCAAGACGGCATATACCGCCCAAACCGGTTTCAGTCGCCACAGTCGCGCGCCGAGACCCTCGTATGCGTCTCCTGCCATGTGCCTTCTCCTGCTCCTTGACCAAATCCTCTCTATCCTAACTCAGATTTGCGTAAGAAATGTTCTCACTCTGCACTTGAGGCGCCCACAGGCGTTTCGAACGTTCCGAGCGCGCGAACAAGAAGGTCCTTAAAAAGCTTAGGGTTGCCAGAGCCATGACTTTCTTTCATACACTGACCCACAAGATAGCCAAGAACCTTTGTATTGCCCATCTGATATTGACGTTGTTGATCGCTGCTACGGGCAAGTACTGCCGCAACGATTTTTTGAAGTGCAGCAGTATCAGAAATCTGTCGAAGACCTGCTTGATCAAGCAACTCTTCCAATTGACCATCCTGCTGAACAAGCAAATCCAACAGGGCTGAAATATGATTGCTTGCAAGTTGGTGGCTATCCAACAGGTGGCAAAGTTCAACCAGCTGCTCGGGAGTAAGCGACCCATCATCAAGACTGTGCCCTGTTGCCTTAAACCAGCCTGCCACATCGTTAAGCAGGACTTTTGCAAGCTGCTGCACCGTCTGAGGCGACTGCCCTTGTGCGGCTTGCTCAAAGAAATGTGTCCAAATGGGGTCTGCCGCCAACATGTTTGCTTCTCTGTGGCGAAGTCCCCAGCTAGCACAATAACGCGCGATTTTGGTATCAGGCAACTCGGGGATCCGTAGGCGGCAATGCTCGATAAACTCATCGCTCAAATCAAGTGGCGCGAGGTCTGGATCAGGGAAAAAGCAATAGTCGTCATTAGTTTCCTTCACGCGCATCGTTACAGTGCAGTGCTGACTAGGCTCCCAATGACGCGTCTCCTGCACCACAGGTAATCCCTGCTCAAGCTGTTCTGCTTGCCGACAAATCTCGTAGGCAAGAGCATCGTGTAGAGCCTTGAATGAGTTGAGATTTTTCATCTCACATTTGACACCCAACTCAGAACTACCACGACGACGCAGGGACACGTTGCCATCACAACGCATGGAGCCCGACTCTAGCGAGCAGTCAGAGATTCCTAGCGTTAGAAAAATCTGACGAAGCTTTTCCATAAAAAGACGAGCTTCGGCAGGAGTGCGAAGATCAGGTTCTGTTACAAGTTCAATCAGTGGTGTGCCACAGCGGTTGTAGTCAATCAAGCTTTCGCTTGCCGAGCTAATGCGGCCTTCTTCCCCACCCACATGGATCATCTTTGCTGCATCTTCTTCCATGTGTATGCGTTGGATGTGGACGGGTAACACATAGGCGCGCGCATCTAGGCTCCGCTCAGCTGCTGCATCTGTTGGTATCTCCAAATCTAGGTGACCATGCATGCAAATGGCCACAGAACCCTGAGTAATCTGGTAATTCTTGGCCATATCGGGATAAAAGTAATGCTTGCGATAAAACTGTGAGCGACGTTGAATGTCACAGTTACATGCAAGTCCCGCCATCACAATCGCCTCGATTGCCTGCTGATTGGGGACTGGTAAAGCTCCAGGTAAACCTAGACAAACAGGACAAACATGCGTATTGGGCGCATCACTATGCGAGAGCTTGCAATCACAAAACATCTTGGTCTCAAGTGTCGTGAGCTCGGTATGGATCTCAAGTCCAATAACCGCCTCCCAATCCTGCAATACCTCAGTAAGCGTTTTCATCACAGCTCACCACCTTGACCTTGGACATCGGATGGCATACGCAAACTGCGCGAGCGTTTCGAGCGTTTTCATCACAGCTCACCGCCTTTGCCTGCAAATTGTGGAGCGACGGTCCCCGCCCAATTGGTACTGCGCTCGATTGCTTGGGCAAGGTTCATCAGGCGCTGGTCTGCAAAAACAGGCCCCTGAAACTGAACAGACACAGGCATATCCGAATCCGCCCCCAACCCCATCGGAACAGAAATACTACCGTTGCCCACGATATTGCTCGAAACTGTAAAGAGGTCAGCTGCATACATTTCGATAGGCTTTTCCAACTCACCCAAACGGAAAGCCGTGCGCGGCACCGTCGGCAAAAGCAAAGCATCACAACGCTCAAATGCCCGCTCGTAATCCTGACTAATAAGCGTACGTAGCTGCTGTGCAGGATAGTAATACTGATCGTAAACGCCACTTGTAAGGAGATAAGCGCCAAGAAGCTGGCGACGCCTTGCTTCTTTACCAAAACCATGAGCCCGCGAAAGCGCCGTCTGACGGGCAAACAGCTTTTGATCTGCTTCTTGATAGCCATAGCGCACACCGTCAAAGCGTGCGAGATTAGAAAAAGCTTCGCAAGGACCGATAACGTAATAAGCAGCAATTGCAGCAGAGATATGCGGAAGGTCTACAGGCACGATGTGGGCACCTTGATCTTCCAGCTGTTTTTGTGCAAGCAGAACCGCCTGTCGGCACTCGGCGCTCAAGCCCTCGAGCTCCATCAACTCTGGCACAATACCTATACACAGCCCTTCAAGAGGCTGGTCAAGTGCCGCACAAAAACTTGATTTGACAGTGCAGCTAGTTGCATCAAATGGGTCACGACCTGCATGCACTAGGGCATCCATCGTGAGCGCCACATCAGCAACTGTACGCGCAAGGGGTCCCACCTGTTCGAGCGAACTGCCAAAGGCAACCACGCCGTAACGACTAACGCTGCCATAAGAAGGCTTGAAGCCAACTACCCCACAAAAACTCGCAGGCTGGCGAATCGATCCGCCCGTATCCGAACCCAACGCTAGCGGCACCTCTCCAGCTGCAACTGCTGCTGCACTGCCACCTGAACTACCACCCGGCACCCGCTGTAAGTCCCAAGGGTTGTAGCTGGGATGATACGCCGAAGACTCGCTTGACGAACCAAAGGCAAACTCATCCATATTTGTCTTGCCGACAGGCGTTGCACCCTCTGCTAAAAGTTGTGCTACACAGCTTGCGGTATAAACCGACTGATAGTCCTTGAGCATAAGAGATGCACAAGTAGTATGTGTTCCCAGCAGTTGCAAATTGTCCTTGAGCGCAAGCGGTACGCCGGCAAGCAAACCGGGGTCTTCACCTGCAGCAATGCGCCTATCTGTCTCATGCGCAGCCTCCAGAGCAAGCTCAGCACTTAGTTCAAGAAATGCTTGAACCTTGCCATCGTGTGCCTCTATTGCAGCTAGGCTCGCCTTTGCTACTTCTGTCGCTGAAAGCTCCTTTGCGCGCACCGCGTGCGCAATCTCAGTCGCACTAAGCTGGTCGATATTGAGAGGAAGAGGGGTTGTGCAACTCATGCACTCTCCTCTGGTTTGAGGGGTTTATGCAGCTCATACGCCCTCCCCCAACTTAAGGGGCTTGCGCTACTCATACGTCTTCCTCCGAACCCAAAATTGAAGGGACGCGGAATGCCCCATCGCGCGTAGCACCCGCGTTTACCACCGCTGCTTCACGGCTGAGTCCTCGATCTGCTGGATCTGCTTGCCCGTCTTGGCGTAATACGTTGGGCGCCCTATTTGACGGATAAAAGCTTGGCTCTACTCCGTCCAAATCCATCTGACGCAGAGGCTCAAGCAGCTCCAGCGTTTCATTGAGATAATCCGTCATTTCCTCAAGCTCATCCGTGCTGAGGGCAATATGCGCATATGTTGCGAGGCTAGCAACCTCTTCTTGGCTGAGTGGCATAAGTCTCCTGTGGCTTTTACGATGGTACTGGTTTATTGCGTCTCTAATCCTACTGTTTTGCAGCTAATCTTAGTCACAGAAAAGTTCCGAAAACGCAGGCACTGCTTGTCAAAATTTTGACAAGCAAATCTTTAAGAAGCCGATATTTAGCACAACTTACATTTGGAAAACTTACGCTCGACATGGTCTATGCTTGGCACGGTCCGCACTTAACGCAACTCACACTTGACGCGACTTATGTCTAGCGCAGTCCACACTTATTGCAACTCGCATTTAACGCAATTCGCTCCACATATGATGCATGCAGTAGCTCGTTTGGATACTACGCATGCGTGAAGTCAGTGGGCAGGGCAACAGTTTAGAAAGGGTGATTGCAACTCTGAGTAGGCACCAACGCGCACTAGCTCGCATTGCCCATTCCCCTATCTCGAGACTCCGCTGCCAAGATTTCAAACGGGAAAGTCCCAGCGCGGTTAAAAGCCGATATAAACATCCGAATAGCATTAGAGGGTGTAGTGCCGATACTCTCCGTGACCTCGAAAAAGCGATCCTTCTCGTCAGGCATAACCTTGGCGACGATAGGTGTCATCTTCTCTTTCACGAGGGCCTCTTTGCTACGTTTATGGTATGACTTGGTATGTTTTTGTTTTACCCAAGACAAAGAATAGCAGATAGATGAATTAGCGCAAGTAAAAATTTTTTGCTTTAGCAAACTTTGCCGCCGAGAGGCATGTCTGCAGGCGTGGCTGGTATGCGGGCGCGTGCGCCTTTTATAAGCAGCGTAATAACGAGCAGCGCAACATGCATATTCAAGCTGGCGGTCTTGCTACGAGTAAAGGGCGCTTCTTGAACCCGATGCATGGCATTTATGGCAGGCGGTTCAAAAGCGTACCAAACGGCTCCATGATTCCGAAGTTTAACTAGACCCTGTTTTGTTGAAGTCCCAGCTTAGGG
>NZ_DBHHGF010000009.1:0-99500 GCF_057238325.1 Olegusella sp.
TTGCCATCATCGTAGGTGGTATAACCGGCATTCTCATAAGCCACTTTCAAAGAACTGCAAAGCTCACGCTTGCCGTCATTAACTTTCTCTACACCATCCCGTCCATCTCCATGCTTGGTTTTTTGATCCCGTTCTCAGGAATCGGCAACGTCACCGCCGTCATTGCCCTAACGGTTTATGGACTGCTTCCCATGGTTATCAATACGCATACCGGACTTACCAATATTGATCCGCTGCTCGTTGAAGCTGCTGAAGGTATGGGCAGTACCACCCTGCAAACGCTTGTCAAAATCAAAATTCCTCTGGCACTTCCCGTTATTATGTCAGGCATTCGCAGTATGACCGTCATGACCATTGCTCTTGGCGGCATTGCATCCTTCATCGGCGCGGGAGGCTTGGGCGTTGCCATTTATCGCGGCATTACCACCAATAACTCAGCCATGACCATGGACGGCAGCCTCCTTATTGCCTTTCTCGCCTTAACCGTAGATTTTTTGCTTGGATGTATCGAAAAGCGCATGAAGCTCAGAAGCGCCGAGACTCACGAGCATAATAAAATTGCAGGTATTATAGGTATTGTCCTTGCTGTCATCGCTGCTGTTACGCTCTTTTTACCTTTTGGTCAGAAAGAAATTATCAGTATTGCAACCAAACCAATGACTGAACAATACATACTTGGCGAGGCACTCAAAGAACTCATCGAACACAAAACGAACCTCAAAGTAAATCTTACGCAGGGAGTCGGTGGCGGCACTTCAAACATTCAGCCCGGAATGGAGAAGGGCTCGTTCGACATCTATCCGGAATATACGGGCACTGGATGGAACCTAGTCCTAAAAAATACCGATTTCTATTCCAACGACAAGTTCTCACAACTTCAGAGCGAATACCAGCAAAAATACAATATGGACTGGCTAGGTATGTACGGATTTGAGAACACCTTTGGCCTTGCCGTCAGGAAAGACATAGCCCAAAAATATAACCTGCAGACCTATTCCGATCTTGCACGCGTCTCAGACCGACTTACCTTTGGCGGTGAATATGACTTCTTTGAACGCGAAGATGGATATACCGCCCTTTGCACAGCATATGGAATGACCTTCAAAAAGACCGTTGATTTAGACATCGGTCTTAAATATGAAGCCATGAGCCAGGGAAAGATCGACGCCATGATAGTCTTTACTACTGACGGTAAACTCAATACTGCCAATGTTGTCATTCTAAAAGATGATCGCCACTTCTTTGCCTCATATCAGGCAGGTAATGTAGTGCGAAGCGAGGTCTTGCAAAAACATCCTGAGCTCAAGGATCTTCTCGAAAGCCTTACCAACACCATCACCAACGAGGACATGGCCCGTATGAATTACGAAGTTGAAACCAACGGCAGGGAACCCAAAGACGTGGCCCATGAATACCTTGTGTCCAAGGGTCTCGTGTAGGAGGTAATACCCATGGCAACTGCAATCGAATTCAAACACATTCACAAAGCCTATGGCGAGAAAATCATCATCAGTGATCTTTCCCTTACGATTGAGCAAGGTGAATTTGTCACGTTTATTGGATCTTCGGGTTGCGGTAAGACAACGCTTCTTAAAATGGTCAATGGCCTTACTACGCCCACCAGCGGAAACGTTCTTGTTAATGGAGAAGACATTCGCGAGAAGAACCTCATTGAGCTTAGGAGAAACATCGGCTACGCCATCCAAGGCAGTGTTTTGTTCCCACACATGACCGTTGAGCAAAATATTGCTTATGTGCCCAATCTCCTTAATAAAAAGGATACCAAGCGAACCAAAGATGCCGTTACCAAATGGATGCAAATCGTAGGTCTTGACGAAGAGCTTAAAGATCACTATCCTGCCGAACTCTCCGGAGGTCAGGCACAACGCGTAGGTATTGCCCGCTCTCTTGCGGCGTCGCCAGACATTCTGCTTATGGACGAGCCTTTTGGCGCGGTTGACGAGATTACCCGCGATCAGCTCCAAGAAGAAATCAAGCGTATCCATAACGAAACGAACATTACCATCCTCTTTGTCACTCATGATATTTCCGAAGCACTCAAGTTGGGTACAAAAGTGCTGGTCATGAATGCAGGAGAGATTCAGCAATATGGAACACCTCACGAAATCTTCCATAAACCTGCAACGGATTTTGTCGGGCAGTTGGTAAAGCGCGGTGTCTATCAGGATCTATCTACCGAAAACGATTGATTGTGTCCGACTACGCCTACGTATCGCCTAGGCCTCGGGGACATACTCGGTGAGGCACGCATCCAGACCGGCTTTAAGCTCTTCATGGTCCATGTGCCGACCGATGAAGCAGAGCTTTGTTTGACGATCCCCCAGTTTGGGATCCCAGTCTTCGCGCAGCTCGGGCTTCTCGTCAAGCAATGTTTCACAGGCCTCAGGCGGCATAGAATCATAAAAGAGACCATTCTCGTAAAATTGCACCTGCTTACCGGCCTGTTCAAACACATAGCTCATATCGGGATCTTGCGCCACCCACAGCGACCCCTTCACACGAATGATGCTCTTGGGCCATCCGGACACGAACTCATTCAGTTTCCTAAGGTTAAAGGGCTTACGACGCTTGTACACAAAAGTTGTAATCTCGTATTCCAGCACCTCGGGATCTTCATGCTCTTCCGGATGCTCCATTGCATCCATCCACGCAGCCGACGCATAAGCCTTATCAAAGTCAAAACGGCCGGTGTTGATAAGCTCGGTGAGAGGAATGTTGCCATTCTGAGCCTCAACGATGACCGCATCTCTTTGCAGCCCGCGCACCAGAGCCTTAAGCTCCGTCAACTGTTCCGCAGTCACCAGATCGGTCTTATTCAAAACCAGCGTCGAGCAAAACTCAATCTGCTGAATCAAAAGGCTCTCAATATCGTCTTCTTCTATATCGCTGGCGAGAAGAGCTTTTCCGCCGTTGAACTCGTCGTACATGCGCGCGCAATCGACCACGGCAATGATATTGTCAAGGCTTACGTGAGAGTGCTTGGAGGAGTGCTGACTCTGATTGCAGAATGCCGAGATGTTGTAGGTGATGGGGATAGGCTCACAAATGCCGGATGCCTCGATAATGATGTAATCAAACTCCCCGGTATCGGCCAAATCGCCAAGCTGCAAGGCAAGGTCATTTGAAAGTGTGCAGCAAAGACAGCCATTTGTCAGCGGGATGACATCGCCCTCTTTTGCATATCCACCGTCTCGGATCAAGCTGGCATCCACGTTAATCTCACCAATGTCATTCACGATAACGGCAGCGCGAATACCTTGGGTATTGGAAAGGATATGATTCAAAATGGTTGTTTTTCCTGCACCGAGATATCCGGTAAGCAGGGCAATTCTGACTTCTTTGGAATCGGCCATCACAAACTCCCATCACAAGCCGCCATCACTGACCATAAAGAGGAACCCCAACCAAAGTCGAAGTTCCTGTAAATATCACGATACCATGTAGGCAGGGTGCTATCGCAGGTACTGCTTTTATGTGCTACATCATACGCTTGATAATGAAATCAAATACCCGCGTGGGAAGCACCGAGTGCCAGAAAACACCAGCGTGTGCCCCGGCTCCTACAAGATAGCGAGTTTTCGGTCTGCGCGCGTTTACCGCTTTAAGGATGGCCTTTACCACCACACTCGGTCTGCTCGCAATCGGCCCGTTATAAATTCCCCGAATGCTGCGAGCAGTTTCGATGGCCCGATGTTCATATACGCCACTGCGAGAAGATGCCTCCAGGTGGTCGGCCGCGATATAGGGCCAGTTGGTTTTTATAAAAATTCAAAGATAAGTTCAGAACGGTTGCGCCAGAGCGCAAATTCGACCCTCGTTGCTTGCACCAGGGCGCAAAAGAGGTTTCTTTCTGCCGCAACCATATTTGCGCCAGGGCGCATGTTAATAACTACCGCTTGCGCCACACCGCAACCAGAGGCCCGTTTTCGCGGCGTTTTTGGCCACCCGCGAAAAATTTTTGGCGGTAAAATGTCGGTCGGGTTGGCGGTCAGATGTCGGTCAAAAGAAAACCCTGACCTGTCTTCACAGGTCAGGGCCTTGATTTTGGTCGCGGGGGCCGGATTTGAACCAACGACCTCCGGGTTATGAGCCCGGCGAGCTACCAGACTGCTCCACCCCGCAATATCTGGATGCGCCTTAGCGCGATATATAAAGATACGCATTAGCTCCGCCTCTGTCAAACGGCAATCCAAAATCGTGAAATTTTATTCACATCTCCTTGCACGCGTCACCAATACTGTCCTAGAAAAAAGCTATTCTGAAAGCTACAACCATTTCGAAGAACAATAATCTCGAGGGGAGCCCCATGGAAATGCGCATCACTAGTCTGCTCATTGGTTATTTCCTTGGCTGCTTTCTCACCGCAGACATCGTCTCTTACGCTTTTGCTCACAAAAGTGCCTTTGAGCTGGGAGTAGGCAACCCCGGCATGGCAAACATAGGACATGAGCTTGGTAAAGGTGCCGCACTACTTGTCCTCGCGGGTGATATCGCAAAAACTATCGCAGCATGGCTCATCGCTCGTGCACTCTTTCCTAATGTTGCTCTGCTTGCAGGAATGTGGGCGGGTCTTGGCACTACGCTCGGTCACAACTACCCTATCTGGCATCACTTTCGCGGAGGCAAAGGTGTCACCACCACCTGCTCTGCCATCATTCTTGCCTCTCCTCTGCTGGGCATTGACTCCTGCCTCTTTGGTCTACTTGTCGTAATCCTGTCGGGCTATCTCTGTGTGGGCGCCATCGCAATTTGTACCTGCTGGCTTGCTCTTGTAGCCATTGCCCACATGCCAACAGAATTTCTCCTCATTGCGGTAGCCCTGCTGGCATTGATGGCTATCGCACATGGCAGCACCCTACGAGGAATCCCCAGCGGATCAACGCCCCGCGCAGGTATTTCAACCAAAATACGTGGTATTTTGCACCGCTAACAGAAGAATAGCTACCGCTGCACCGCGTACCGTGAAACTGATACCGCACACCTTGTGCGTCAACAAAAATTTTGTCGCTAAATTGATAACCTACTTTCTGACGATAAAAGTTTTGTTGCTTTCCCCTTCTTTAGTGGATAAGCAGCACGCCGCCGATGAACTGGCATTTTGCGCCCCCTATTGCATATGCCTCACCTCATCGCGGTGATGGCATTCGCCTTTGGAGGATTGGCGATGGGCACGTTTGCACTAGTCATAGTTATCGGCTTGGTGCCTCTACTGTCAGTTTTGATTGAGTGGATTGGCGATTCTGGCATCTCCGAGCGCCACCACAGCCATCACGATACCTATCTCGTGCCTCGCTCAATTTCCTCTACGCTCATGTTGATGATGACATTTGTCGGTGTATTGGGCCTCGTTGCCGGCTGGCTCTGCTCGGTAGGCGTTTTTACTGCAGATGCTATTTCGGTCTACACTTTTTTTGCTTCTTTTTTAGTGGTGGCTTTTATTATGTGGCTCGGCATCCGTCGCTATCGTGTGACAACCTTTGCAGACTCACTCAATGTAACTCCATTTTTTGGTAGCACAAAGAAAATCCGCTATGACGAGATCCAGCGAATGCGTTGGTTGCGCAGTTATTTGGGCAGTGGCTACCGCAGCTTGCTTATTTATGGACAATCTACCCATGCCTTTCTCTGGGGCACTCTTGACCTCGAACAAATCCTCTCGCGCATTAACCGATTTGATGTCATGAGTCACAACGAGACAGACCTCAAAATCTAACGGTCGCGCTATCATAGAGCCTGGCACGAAACCCAACCTAAGCATCCCCATTTTGGAAGGCAGGTCCCTATGGTCTCGCGCGTTTTCGTGGAGAAGAAGCCCGGTTTTGATATCGAAGCTCGTCAGCTCGCTCACGAACTTCAAGAAATTCTGGGCATCGCACATCTCGACAATTTGCGCCTTTTTAACCGTTACGACGTCGAAGATATTGATACGGCTCTATTCAAGCAGTGCATACCTACGGTATTTTCCGAACCTCAAAGTGACAATGTCACATCTGAATTACCCACTTTACCTAAAGATGCGTACGTTTTTGCAACCGAGTTTTTGCCGGGTCAATTTGACATGCGCGCAACAAGTGCAAGCGAGTGTATACAGCTCATTAGTCAGGGTGAACGTCCTGAGGTACGTTCGGCCAAGGTTTACGTACTCACTGGTGATTTAACTGACGCAGACGTGGATGCCATCAAGCACTATGTCATCAATCCAGTCGAAGCACGCGAAGCTTCTCTTGAACCTCGCAAGACACTCAAACAGCATATTGTGACACCTGACGCGGTTGAGATTTTAGATGGTTTCAACGCTCTGGGCAGCGATGAGCTGGCGGAATTTCGCACCAGCCATGGCCTAGCAATGGATCAAGCTGATATTGAGTTTTTGCAAAACTACTTCCGCAGTGAGCAGCGCAATCCCACCATTACAGAGGTGCGTGTTATTGACACCTACTGGTCGGATCACTGCCGCCACACCACCTTTGGCACCAAGCTCGAAAATATAAGCATTGATGATGAGGATGTTCGCGCTGAGTATGAGCACTACCTAGAACTACGCCGTGAGCTTGGTCGCGAGGAAAAACCCTTGTGCCTGATGGATATTGGCACGATTGGTGCCATGGCCCTTGTGCACCGAGGTATTTTGACACGTTTGGACAAATCTGAGGAAATCAATGCCTGCACGGTCAAATGCAAGGTTGATGTTAATGGTCACGATGAGGACTGGCTCTATCTCTTTAAAAACGAAACGCACAACCATCCCACCGAAATAGAACCATTTGGCGGTGCCGCCACCTGCATCGGCGGTGCAATCCGCGATCCTCTTTCTGGCCGTAGCTACGTTTATCAAGCCATGCGCGTTACCGGTGCTGGTGACCCCTTGGTACCCGTTGCGGATACACTGGAAGGCAAACTTCCTCAACGCAAGCTTGTGACGACTGCAGCCGCAGGATATTCTTCTTATGGCAACCAAATTGGTCTTGCGACAGGTCAGGTCAGCGAACTTTATCACCCCGGATATGTGGCAAAACGCATGGAAATTGGTGCTGTTGTAGCAGCCACCCCTGCAAGCCATGTTCGTCGCGAAGTCCCTGCTCCAGGGGATCAAATTGTTTTGCTTGGTGGCCGTACAGGCCGCGATGGTATTGGCGGAGCTACCGGCTCTTCCAAGGCTCACAATGTCGAGTCACTAGAGAAGGACGGCGCTGAAGTTCAAAAAGGCAATGCTCCTATCGAACGTAAGCTCCAACGACTTTTCCGCCGCGAAGACGCCTGCAAACTTATCAAGCGTTGCAATGACTTTGGTGCAGGTGGCGTTTCTGTTGCAATTGGCGAGCTGGCCGATGGATTGGCAGTCAATCTAGATGCTGTTCCCAAGAAGTACGAAGGTCTTGATGGCACCGAGCTTGCTATCAGTGAATCTCAGGAGCGTATGGCAGTTGCATTGGATCCTGCTGATGTTGATGAGTTTATGGGCTATGCGCGCGAGGAAAATCTCGAAGCAACGGTCGTAGCTAAAGTCACTGCAGAGCCGCGCCTACGCATGATGTGGCAAGGAAAGACCATCGTTGATGTGAGTCGTGAGTTCCTAGGCTCTAATGGTGCGCCAAAACATCAGGATGTCCACGTAGAAAAGCAGAGCAGCTATCATCCGTCTTGGCAGGGGGATAGCCTGAGCGAGCGTCTCGTCTCTTTGGTTACCGACGAGAATATTGCTTCCAACAAGGGACTTTCCGAGCGCTTTGACTCCACCATCGGTGCTGCAACTGTACTCATGCCTTTTGGTGGCAAAACCCAGCTCACACCTCCAATGGCTATGGTGGCAAAGCTACCTGTTGATGGTGAAACCACTACAGTTAGTGGTATGGCCTGGGGATTTAATCCATATCTGATGGAAGTCAATCAATTTGCTGGTGCATATATTTCTGTAGTTGAGTCATTGTCACGTCTTGTTGCTGCCGGCCTCAATCGCCAGGACACATACCTGACTTTCCAAGAGTATTTTGAACGGCTGCGCGATGTACCCGAGCGCTGGGGCAAGCCTCTAGCTGCTCTGCTGGGCGCGCTCAAGGCGCAAGTTGAACTTGAAGTGGGCGCTATCGGCGGCAAGGATTCCATGTCTGGCTCCTTTGAGAATCTTGATGTACCGCCCACACTCGTCTCGTTTGCAACAGCAGTAGGCTCGATTGACCGCATTACCAGCCCTGAACTCAAACATGCTGGATCCGAACTATGGCTTATCAAACCAAATTATTTATCTGATGGCATTATGCCCGAAGCCAAGTCACTGCTTGCAATGCTTGATTATATTCAGAAACTCATCGGCGATAAAGCCGTGAGTGCCGCAGCGACTCCTGGCTATGGGTGTTTGGCTGAGGCTCTTTTCAAGATGTGCGTGGGCAATCAAATTGGTCTGACTCTCGACGAGACCATCAGCTCAGACAGCCTCTTTGAGCTTGCTTATGGCAGCTTTGTACTTGAACTGGCAGAGGGTGCATGCTTGCCCGAACTGCCTGAGAACGTCAACGCCATTCGCCTAGGTGTTAGCTCCGCCGACTATCTCTTGAGCTGCGAAGATGAGCAGATTGATCTTTCTGGCTTACAGGAAGCTTGGGAGTCCCATATGGAGCCCGTCTTCCCCTATCGCGGTGCAGGTGAGCAGGTCGAGACCATAAGCTTTGACATTGCCAACAAGAATATCAGCCGTCCAACTCCCAAGCTTAAGCTCGCTAAACCTCGCGTCATCATCCCTGTTTTCCCTGGCAACAACTGTGAATATGACTCTGCTTATGCCTTTGAACGTGCAGGTGCTGAGGTGAGTACGCTTATTATCAACAACCTCACACCTCAGGCCGTTTCCGAAAGTACCGCCGAGTTGGTACGCCAAATCAAGGCAAGCCAAATTATCATGATCCCCGGTGGCTTTAGTGGCGGCGATGAGCCAGACGGTTCTGCAAAATTTATCACTGCATTTTTCCGTGCGCCTGAGGTTACCGAGGCAGTACGCGACTTGCTGCAGGCACGTGATGGCTTGATGCTAGGTATTTGCAATGGCTTCCAGGCACTGGTTAAGCTGGGCCTTGTGCCCTACGGCGATATCCGTCCAATGGACGAGAGTTGCCCCACGTTGACCTTCAACAACATCGGCCGTCATCAAAGTAGGCTCGTACGCACACGCGTTGCTTCTAATCTTTCGCCTTGGCTTTCACGCTGCGGGGTTGGCGATATACATACCATTGCTATTAGTCATGGTGAAGGCCGTTTTGTGGCAAACGATGAACTGCTTACTCAGATGATAGCATCCGGCCAGATTGCAACTCAGTACGTAGACGAGCAGGGCACACCAAGCATGAGTCTAAACGTGAATCCCAATGGCTCTGTTATGGCAATCGAAGGCATTACCAGCCCTGACGGCCGCATCTTTGGCAAAATGGGACATACTGAACGCTGGACTGCGGGCAATTTCCAAAACGTCCCTGGCAATCACTTCCAACCTATTTTTGAAGGTGGTGTCGAGTACTTCAGTTAAACAAAGTGTTGTTATAGCAGACAAAAGCAGGGGCGAAGAGTGTTTCGTCCCTGCTTTTTTGATTCGTAGAACATAAAGCATGCCTGATTTTGACGCATACCTCGCCACAATCGAAAAACTAAGCGAGGTAAAGATTACGGGCCATTAGGGTTCTGCTGTATATGTCACGCGTATATTAGAAATTTTTTCATAAGGCTCGAAGTTTTTGCCATCGTAGCTGACATATAACTTGCCAGTGTTATTCCTTTCATAAGCTAGGTGAGCTAAAGCATAAAAGCTGCCTTTTTCATCAAGCAATACATAAATATTTGGGTCATCAGTTTGCTCCGCAGTCCCCGTCACATAGTCGGTGTCAGGAGTCCGTGCACCCCATGTGACGATGCGACTGTCTTCTTTAGTTTCAAAATAAATAGAGTTATCTATTTCTGTTCCAACAGCATATGTCCCCTTCAAGGAATACCCCTCGAGTGCACCCGTGGCGATGTAGTTAAGCACCACACCTTTCCCTATAAACATCATTACAAGAAAAGTAATAACTATTGAAGCCACAGCAGTGATACATAGGAGCAAGGCGTTTTGCTTTGTTATGTTCTTGAACATATTAAGCCTTCACTACTCTGTAATCATGCCCGCAAACAATTGGGAAAGAATGGTTACGCGTAAAAAATGTTTCTTTCCATGCGTATCAACATGGTAACCCGTATATGGCGTAATATCCGCATGCGTACTGTTTATTTCGGTAAACGGTTAATAAAAAGATAGTAGACCTGACTCCATATTTATAGTTATCAATATTCCAGTCCTCTTTTATGTGAGCACATTTTGACCAGTCTTTTTGATCTGTCAGCTTCTACAATAAAGCGCAATGAATATTGCATCATGTTCTAAACCCCAAAGGAAATCACATGACACTCTCTCCACAAGAAGAACTTGTAGTTGAAAATACAAAATTTTATATTGACCAACTCTTTTCTAACAATGTGGACGGGCATGATAGCGCTCATAGCCTACGCGTATATAACAATGCACTGCAGATTGCAGCCGAAGAAGCCGAGTGTAAACTTTTTGTCGTAGCACTCGCTGCTTTGCTCCATGACTGTGATGATCACAAGCTTTTTCAAAGCAGCGATTGCGATAATGCGCGCGCATTCCTCGCTACACAGCGGCTAGGCCCCACACTGATCCAGCAAGTCTGCTGCACCATTAAATCGGTTTCTTTCAGTCAAAACCGTGGCAAGAAGCCTGCAACTCTCGAGGGTAAAATCGTACAAGATGCAGACCGATTAGATGCGCTTGGCGCTATCGGTATCGCAAGAACCTTTGCATATGGGGGCAAGCATAATCGCAGTCTGCAGGCTTCTGTTGACCATTTTTACGACAAATTACTCCTGCTCAAAGATGAGCTCAACACGGAAGCAGCACACCGCATTGCTACAACGCGACACCAGCTTATGATTGGTTTTCTTGATGAGCTTTCCACGGAAACAGGCTGGAAGCTTAGAGAATCCTAAGACTTCTGCGTCCCTGCTACCACATCACCTGCTGTTGAATCATCTAGGTCTGTATGGGCAGCATCACCGCTCGACACATCGTTTTTATCAGCCTCTACCGTATCACCAACCGCATCACTCACGAGCTTTGCGTATGCCTTAGCACCCTTTTTACTGAGATTAGCACCGTCACCTGCAAAGTACTCATCGTGGCCTGCACTCGCCTTGTACCAGTCAATAAGTTTCACGTTGTTGTGAGAGTCAGCCAACTCCTTTAACAGCTTGTTGTTACCATCCTGCCAAGGGCCTGTCGAACGAACACTCACCAACCAAATCTTGCAATCAGAACCCAACTCATCAATCGTGTTCTCAAGGTCACTTTTCACCAAGACAGACTCAGCGCCAATAGCAATTACAACATTGGGTCCCACAACCTTTTTCTTGAGATAGCTTGCAATTGTCTCATGCGTAGACTTGGAGCTGCGACCCTCGGCACAGTCAATTGCACCCTGTGGGAAAGCAGCCGCTAGCTCATCAGTGGCATCCAAGGCTACGGTGTCGCCAACCACCAGAGTCGAATAGGTTGTATTTTCCTTGGTAGGCGTCTCATAATTCATCGACTTCTTAATGAGCTGCGCGTACGCTGCTGCACCCTCGGGTGTAACATGCTCACCATCTTGCCAAACCCAATTGTCATGGCCCTTGCTGTGGTCATACCAGTCAATAACATTCACATTGTCATGAGCTTCAGCAAACTTGCTAATCAGCTGATTGTTAGCGTCCTGCCAATTATCTTTCATGCGATTGTTGACCAACCAGAGCGTACGCCTATCACCAACAAGTTCAAGCAGCTGATCAAGCTCTGCTTCCTTAAGTGCGCCGTTAGAACCAAGACAGCTCACCACGGTATCGCCCACAACACCTTGGTCGATATAGCCTTTAAGCACCTTGATACCCGCGTCCATCTGGCGAGAAATCTTGCAATCAATCAGCCCTTTGGGGAAAACTTCTGCAAGCTTGTCATAGGCATCCAATGGCACAGAATCGCCTACAAGCACAACATCGTAAACGCCATCAGCAGTGGGAGTACGCAGAGAAGCAGCCGCTACGTGATCTTCTCCAGGCTTGCCACCTGCCGCATCAGCAGCAGGCACCAACGCCAAACCAAACACTGCAATCAACAACGTCAACGTCGCTGGCACAATTATCAGCACGCGCTGCTTGAACGCCAACGCAGCTCCGCGCTCACGCAATTCGTCAAAAAAGTTTGCAATCGTTGTAGTAAGCGTACCTTTTTTGCTCAAAGGCTGCTCGACAAAACGGTAGGTCAAATCAGCCGCCAGTAACGTAAGCGCCAGCTGCAACACATATGACCACCAGGGCGTACCTGAGGTCGAATTGAAATTTGAGAAGAGTAGAACTATGGGGTAATGCCAGAGGTAAAGAGCATAAGAGCGCTGACCCAGCCACACAAAAGGTGGCAGAGATAGCAATTTGGAGATGATAGTTCCCGAAGGAAGCAGGGCGGCAATGGCAATAACACTCACCACAGATGCAAGCGCAACGCCGCCATAATAAGAAAACGACGTATATCCTTCAGTAAACACCAACATGACAAGCAGTGCCGCGATAGACAGAGCTCCTGCCGCCTCGGCAATCTGGCGATTTTTACCCTCAGCAACCACTGCTGCGGTCTGCCGGAGTGGCAACTTGAAAGCAAGCCAGCAACCCAAAAGCAGGCTCATTGCGCGCGTATCGGTACCATAGTACGCACGTGAAGGATCTGCTCCAGGCGTATAGAGAAAGGCCATCAGCGCAGTAGAAATAGCTGCCAATACAAGCAAGCCAATACGAATATGGCGTTTGGGCACATGGCAACGCATCAAAAGATACAAAAGCGGTGGCCACACCAAGAAGAACTGCCACTCAATGGCCAACGACCAATAATGCGTCAATGGCGAAGGAGCGCCCGCAGCTGCAAAATAAGAAACCTTAGTCAAAATTTTTGACCAATTAAGCACCATCAGCAAAGACGGAATAACATCGGGTCGCATTTTGGTCAGCAAAATGTGGTTAAACAGCGTACAAAGCGCCACCGTCACTACTATGCAAAGTATTGCTTGCGGCATCAACCTGCGAACACGACGCAGGAAATAAGCTTTGATATCAAAACGTCCCTTGTTACGAGCAAATTCACTCATCACGCTGTCGGTTGCCAGATAACCCGAAAGCACAAAGAGAATCGTAACACCCAGCAAGCCACCCGACATCCACTTAATACCCATGTGATATGCAATAACAGCTAGTGCGCAAATCGCACGCAGGCCATCGAGCGCATCAATACGCCGCCCTTTATTGCGTGAAGCAGCATTACGCCCTCCGCTGTATGGAGTAGCACTATTGGACATGGCAGGTGTGGCGGCACCTCTCGTTTGACGAGCACTCAGCCTTTCTTCTCTGTGCAAGTCGCGAGCCGCTTGTTTTGCTTGCGCTGCATGCTCAGAGCGCCCCGCATCAGTGTGCCCAAACAGACCTCGATGCTCTTGTTGACGAACATTGCGACGAGCACGACGGAGTTCTTCAGCTTCACGGACACTGCGGCGCGGCGTATGAGCTCTGCGGTTATTTGAGCTTCGAGAGCTGTTACCGCGAGAGTAATCTGGTTCCATACGCTGATTCACGTCACTCCTCCATCATTTAAGCTTTGATACTTCGCTATGGTAGCAGGTCAGCAGGTATAAATACCTAATAAGTAAACTTTGGTTGTTCTACTTATCGGTAAAATGTCCATCACAGCTCCCCACGTTACCAACATCAAGCGCATGTATACTCTTTCTAGCTTGGTTTCACTCTTATCTAATTAAGGAGCAGACATGGGCCAGAAGAAGGATCCCAAGGATACGTGCGTACTCGTTACAGGCGGCGCAGGCTTCATTGGCAGCCACACCGTAGTCGAATTATTACAGCAAGGCTATGAGGTTATTGTTGTCGATGATCTTTCCAATGCCTCTGATATTGTTATCGACCGCATTGATGAGATTGTGGGCGACGAAGCAGCCAGCCGCCTGACCTTCTACGAGGCCGATGTGAATAGCCGCAAGGCCATGGATACCATCTTTACAGACAATCAAATTGACCGTGTTATTCACTTTGCGGGCTACAAAGCCGTAGGTGAGTCCGTCGAAAAACCCATCGAATACTACAAGAATAATCTAGGTAATACACTTAACCTCGTTGAGGTCATGCGTGATCACGGCTGCAAGTCCATAATTTTTTCCAGCTCAGCTACCGTCTATGGTGAACCCGACACGCTGCCGCTAACCGAAAACAGTCCCAAGAAACCTGCCACCAATCCTTATGGCTGGACCAAGTGGATGATCGAACAAATCCTAACCGATTTGCATGTGGCAGATCCCGAGTGGGATGTCGTTTTGCTTCGCTACTTCAATCCCATCGGCGCACATCCCTCAGGTCTTATGGGCGAAGATCCCAAAGGTATTCCCAACAACCTTGTACCGTATGTCGCACAAGTTGCCGTGGGCAAACGCGAATATGTCCGTGTGTGGGGCGATGACTATCCCACGCCCGACGGCACTGGCGTCCGCGACTATATCCATGTGATGGATCTTGCTTCAGGTCATGTGGCGGCCCTTGCTTGGATGAATGGTCGCACAGGTGTTGAGATTTTTAACCTCGGCACTGGTAAGGGTTCTTCTGTGTTGGATGTGGTGCACGCCTTCTCGCGCGCTTGTGGAAAGGAGCTGCCTTACAAGATTGGTCCCCGTCGCGCAGGCGATGTTGTTGCCAACTATGCAGATTGCAGTAAAGCAGAGCGAGAGATGGGTTGGAAGGCAAAATACAACCTCGATGATATGTGTCGCGATAGCTGGAATTGGCAGAGCAACAATCCCAATGGCTATGAGTCTGAAGGTGAGGAGTAACTACTCCCCTATGACAGCCGCAAACAGTGTGGCCGTCAGCTCTCGCAGCGCACAGCATGCATACGCTAAAATTGAATTCCAAACTCAAAACGAAGTATTTACGACAACAAGAAAGCAGGCGAAACGTGACTTCTCATGCAGCGGGTGTACAGCCTGAACCTGGTCGTTTTGTTGCATATTTACGTCGGAGCCTGCCTGTCATCGAAGACTACCTTGCGACGCATGCGCCACATGCAGCTGCTGGTAGCCAGCATGATGACTTAGAGCGTTATCTCTATGGGCCGCTCGCAGAATTTACCGCACGTGGAGGCAAAAGGACACGTCCTGCACTCTGTCTGCTCGGCTGTGAGGCAGTATGGGGAGATGCCACGCGGGCAATGCCCTTTGCCTGCGCAATTGAAAATTTTCAGAGTGCTGCACTGATTCACGATGATATTGCCGATCAGGGAGAAACCCGGCGGGGTGAACCCTGCGTGCATGTAAGTGAAGGCGTCGGAATTGCAATAAACGTGGGAGACCTCGCATTAGTAGAAGTTATAAGCGATATGCTTGCTCACAGCAGTCTGCCCGACACGGTAACTTTGCGTGCTATCAGCGAAATTGTACGTATGGAGCGCATGACCGTCGAGGGGCAGGCGCTTGACCTGGGTTGGGTACGTGATGAGCGCTGGGATGTTACGCCCGAAGATTATCTATACATGGCGCAACATAAGACTGCGTATTACTCAGGAGCTGTACCCTTGGCAGTAGGTGCCATCTGCGGTGGAGGCAGTCCTGCTCAAGTAAAAGCTCTAAGAGAATTTGGCTTGGCGGCAGGACTCGCATTCCAGCTAACCGATGATTTACTTAACCTCATAGGAAACGCTGCAGCACAGGGCAAAGACTTCCGCAGTGATATCACTGAGGGGAAACGCACGCTTGCAGTTGTTCATGCACTTACACATCTTTCTGAAGAGAAGCATGCAGAACTACTGCAAATTCTTAAGACTCATACGGCCGATGCTGCTAAACTCAAATATGCAGTCGAGCTCATGCAGGAAGCGGGTTCGATTAGCTACGTACAGCAGGAAGCTACTCGCCTGATTGCTACCGCAAAACTCAAGCTGGATGGTGCTCTGTTTGCTAGAGAAGCACGTGCCACCCTGCTTTCTATGGCAGATTTCTTTATTGAACGGAGTGCATAAATGGAACCCATTCGCGAGGGCGCAACTGGCGCTGCCGTGGAGGATATCCAGGAGCGCCTAGTTGCTACCGGTCAACAAATTGATGCAGCCGAACTCGAGGCTCGTCGTTTTGGTCCTTCTACCGCAACGGCCGTAGGTCGTTTTCGCCTCGCGCAGGGGCTAACGCTGGATGGCTGCGTTGACACCGAAACATGGTCTGCTTTGGTAGATGAAGGCTATCAGTTAGGCGATCGCACACTTTATCTAAGATTGCCTAAGTTCCACGGCTCCGATGTGCGCACATTGCAAACACGCCTTAATATCTTGGGCTTTTCTTGCGGGGAGGCTGACGGATACTACGGTGCCTATACCGAGTCTGCAGTAAAACAATTCCAAGAAAGCCAGGGGGCACTAGCCGATGGTATGTGCTTCCAGGATACCTTCGATGCCATTGACCGCCTACATCATGTGTGGGGTGGCAAGCCTGCTTCTGGCCCGCATCCCATGGGCGGCATGGGCTTTGCTCGCGCAGCAGATGTACTGGAATCAATGAGCCTACAGATTACTGGCGAAGACCCCATTTCTCGTAGTATTGCAGGGCGCGTATGGAACCTCGCTTCTGCTACAACCGAAGAGAGTGGTCTCGAACTCATCAACACCCCTGAGGACGCACGCTCAGATATTGATGTGCTCTTTATTGTGGCCACAACACCACTACCAACTGACTCGCCCATCCAAAATGTAACGATGGATGATGTAGATGCACTGCCAATGCGTATCCGCGTTGCTTTGGATGTCACACATAAACACAATGAGCCACAGGTGCTTCGCATTGAGTTGCCGCTCAATTTAGGATATGACGGCAGTTTTACTGCAGGCGACTCTCAGACCTTTGCTGTCATGCTGCTAGATGCAATTTGCGCTGCTTTTGCTTTGCCTGAGGCAAACTAGCTCTGCTTCTCTAATCTCTACCTCTACTCTGCTCCAGTCTCAGGCTGGAGCTTTTTATTGCAAATCCCTCTTTGTATTCGTTGCAACCTCAGCTTGCAACGAATATTTTTCATACCTATCTACCTGCTTATTTATGAAAAAGTGCAGGTAAAAAGGAAGCGTTGCAACCTGAGGTTGCAACGTTTATGAGGACTGGTCAAAGGATAAGCAGGACTAGATTGGTTTTACCTCAGCAGTTTTTCTGCAAAAAATGCAGGGAACCAAGTTGGTCAGCTATAAAAAACGGGACCCGCATCTGCGAGCCCCATATGACCTGCTTAGATAAATAACTTAAAGCTTTACTCGCCAAGCAGAGCTTTGGTCATACTTGCGGCGGCCTTCTTGCCAGCACCCATTGCCAGAATAACCGTAGCAGCACCAGTTACAACGTCGCCACCAGCCCAGATACGAGGATCGGAAGTACGGCCATCCTCGTCGGCAGCAATATAACCCCACTTGTTGAGGTCGTAATCACCAATCATCTCGGCAAAGGGGTTAGCGTTAGTGCCAATTGCGGACACTGCAACATCGCAGGGGATAACCTCGGTGTCGCCCTCGATAGGCTCGGGACGACGACGGCCAGACTCATCGGGCTCGCCAAGCTGCATGTTTTGCACCTTGACACCACAAACAGCGCCGTCCTCACCAGCGATAAACTCCAGCGGCGAGACCAGCTCATGAATCTTGACACCCTCAGCCTTGGCATGGAGCACCTCAGCACGACGCGCGGGCATCTCAGCCTCGGTACGACGATAACACAGGGTAACCTCATCAGCACCCAGACGCAAAGCAGTACGGACAGAGTCCATAGCAACATTGCCGCCACCAAAGACCACGACATGCTTACCGTGCTTGGTAGGAGTGTCGTACTCGGGGAACTGACTTGCCTTCATGAGGTTGACACGGGTGAGGTACTCGTTTGCAAAGAAGACATTAGGCAGGTTCTCGCCAGGAACATTCAGGAACTTGGGCAGACCTGCACCAAGTGCAATGTAAAGAGCGTCAAAGCCCTGGTTAAAGAGTTCCTGAGCATCGGTGATACGACCGACAACTGAGTTGTACTCGAACTTGACACCAAGCTCTTCGAGACCATCAATCTCGCGCTTGACAACTGCCTTGGGAAGACGGAACTCAGGAATGCCGTAAACCAAAACGCCGCCGCCGGTAAAGAAGGCCTCAAACACGGTGACATCAAAGCCCTCACGAGCAAGCTCGCCAGCGCAGGTAATACCAGAAGGACCACAACCAATAATGGCAACCTTCTTACCATTTGCAGGCTTCTTGACAGGAGCGGAAGCAAGCTCAGGACGGTCACCCAAGAAGCGCTCGAGCTGACCAATTGCTACAGGCTCGCCCTTCTTGCCACGAATGCACTTGCCCTCGCACTGACTCTCTTGTGGGCAGACACGACCGCAGATAGCAGGCAGCATGGAGTCTTCGCGAATGACATCCAGACCACGACCAAAGTCGCGCTCACGAATGGCTTCGATGAATTTAGGGATATTGATGTTGACGGGGCAGCCCTCAACACAGAATGGACGCTTGCAGTCGAGACAACGATTAGCCTCGGTGACAGCCATCTCCTCGGTGTAGCCCTTGTCAACAGGACGGAAGTCGCGAGCGCGCTCAAGCGCTGGTTCCTCATTAGCAGGAACACGCGGCGTCTTCATATCGGGGATATAACGACCCTTTACTTCTGGCATGCGCAGTTCGCCTCCTCATAGGCCTTCATGGCCTGACCCTCTTCGGTGCGGTATGCAGCCTGACGTGCACGCAGGTCATTCCAGTCAACCTTGGTTGCATCAAAGTCGGGGCCATCGACACAAGCAAACTTGGTCTCGCCACCAACCTCAACACGACAGCAACCGCACATACCAGTGCCATCAACCATAATGGGATTCAAAGAAGCGATAATCGGCGTGTTGTACTTCTCGGCAGTCATAGCAGAGAATTTCATCATCGGCACGGGGCCTACGCAAAAGACGTGGTCGGTCTGACCAGCCTGCAAAAGGCGCTCAAGCGGTGCAGTGACAACGCCCTGCTCACCATAGGAGCCGTCATCGGTGGTGATATGGATGTGCTCGTCGTCAAGAATCTCACGGAACTGAGGCTCGAGCAACAGCAAATCCTTGGTACGAGCACCCATGATGGCATGAACCTCATGACCAGTCTTGACTAGCTGACGGGTAATCGGGAATGCGATAGCCAAGCCAACGCCACCACCAATAACCGTCCAAACACCATCCTCAAACTCGCTGGGTCGACCCAAAGGACCAGTGACATCCTGAATAAAGTCACCAACCTGATACGTCGAAAGCATCATGGTAGTCTTGCCAATTACCATGAAGATGAACTCAACCCAGCCCTCGTCGGCATCCCAATCCGCAAAAGTGAAAGGCACGCGCTCGCCCGTCTCGTTTGCACGCACCATCAGGAATTGACCAGCCTTGCAATGCTTGGCCATCTTGGGTGCCTCAATGCGGAACTTGAATACCTTCTCCGAGAACTGCGTCTTATCGAGGATTTTGTACATAGCGCAGGGCTCCTCTCCTTCGCAGCATCTCAATTCGACCCGCACGTCCCCCGCGCCGGTCGAACCACAAAACATAAAGATTGTAACGCAATCACGCCTCTCCCCCTAAGGCAATACGTCCAAAAACACCCCACCTCCTCCCCAAAATGACTAAAACTAAGGGAGGAGGTGGGAAAACAAAAAGCCTAGCTAAGAAGCGGTATTTCACCTTAGGCGGACTTGCGACGCGATGCAAACCAAGCACGGATTTCGGGGGCTGAAATTTGAATCAGAATAACCAAAATTAAAATGACACCCTTAATTGAATTGTTGATAAGAGAATCCATCTTGAGGGCGATAATAATTTTGTCAATAACATCGTAGGAAAGCGTACCAAAAAGCACGCCAAGGAAGGTACCACGACCTCCAGCCATGCTTACGCCGCCAAGAACAACAGAGGCGATAGCATACATCTCGTAGCCACTACCTGTAGTTGCAGGATCTGCAGATGCGTTCATTGCAATCCAGAGAAAAGCGCCTAAACCTACCAAGACGCCCGAAAGGGTAAAGACAAGCGTGCGCATAAGAGCGACGTTAATACCCGCAAGCTGAGCTGCTTTAGCGTTAGATCCCACGGCATAGATCTTCTTGCCAAATTTAGTAAAACCACTCACATATACAAAGGCAACAGCCAGCACAATCAACACAATGCCCACGATGGGGATAACACCAAGCTTGCCATTACCAAAACCATAGAGTCCCTGATAAGAAGGAATGCTTGCAGACATACGATAAACCGAACTACCGTTGCCAATAAGTTCTGCCGGCAGGTGCTGGCAAAAATACTGAGATAGAGAACGATAAATAAGCATCGTCGCAAGAGTCGCAATAAAAGCAGGCATCTTTACCACGCCCACCAACACACCATTAATAAAGCCAAGCAACGCACCAAAGACAAGCGCAAAGAGCAGGGTCAAAATAATGGAGCCCGTAGCATTGAACACTACTACCGCAAAACCCGCAACAAGTGCCAGCATAGAACCCACGCTCAGGTCAATATCACCTGTCAAGCAAATCAATCCCATGCCAATTGCTACACTGCCAATAACTGCACTATGACGCAAGATATTCATTGAAGAGGCAACGCTCAAACCACCGCTTGCGCTGGCATACACCAGATAGATGACCAAGAAAACCAGAATATAGCCGTACTTCTTGAGGGAGCCAAGCAAAGCTCCTCCCTTAGTATTTTTTGCCATTAGTGTTCCTCCTGCCACTTGATCTTATTGCTACCCGTCACCTCTGCGGCAAGGGAATTGGTGGAATACAACATCACGGTATGCTCTTCAATTTCCTGATGAGGAAGTGTCTTGATAATCGAGCCTTCATAGAAGACGTAGCAGGCATCTGCTACCTGACGGATTTCGGGAATCTCAAGCGTATTGATGACGATAGTCTTGCCTTGCTCAGCAAGCGCAAGAATGAGCCGGTATATTTCTGCCTTGGCACCCACATCAATGCCCTGCGTGGGGTTATCAAAAAGCAAAACCTGCGCATCCGTATCGAGCCAACGTGCCACAAAAACTTTTTGCTGATTACCACCAGAAAGCGAGGTAATCAAATCCTCGCTGCTATTGCATTTGATACCCAGAGACTCCCGGTAATTGGCAAACTTTTGCTCTTCTTCTGCATGCTTGATATTGAAGTGGCAAGCAGAAAGTACATGCTCGGAGACATACATATTCTCAAGCAACGACAAGTCTGGAAGCAGAGAGTTTTCCTTGCGGTTTGAGGCAAGCATAGCAATACCAGAGCGCATTGCCTCATGAATAGATCCACCAGATAACCGCTTTCCATTCACCTCAATTGTGCCTGAGGTGGGCGAAGTTGCACCAAACATGCACTGCATAAGTTCGCTGCTCCCACACCCCTGCAGTCCTGTAAAGCCCACAACTTCGCCTCGATGTAATTCAAGATTGATGTGAGCAAATCCTGGGCCCGAAAAATCCTTGAGCGACAGCACGATATCGCCCACCTCACGAGCCACATACACATCTCCTTGGCGCAGTTCGCTGCCCACCATATGCCCCGTCACGTGAGCGGGTGTTGTATCTGCAATCTTGCCTGATGTCACAAAGCTTCCGTTGCGCAGGACGGTATAACTGTCGCAGAGTTCAAAAATCTCTGGCATTTTATGGGAGATAAAAACAAATGCTGTATCTTTTTCCTTGAGCTTGCGCACAATCTGGAAGAGATGCTCCACTTCCTCATTGTTGAGTGCAGTTGTCGGCTCATCAAGAATGAGGAGTTTCGCATCAAAAAAGAGTGCTTTTGCAATCTCAAGCAATTGCTTTTGACTGGTCTTGAGCTCGGAAACTTCTGCGTAGGGATCAATATCTACACCCAGTCGTGCAAAGAGCTCAGCTGCGGTATCCGCCATTTGGCGACGCTGCAATGTACCAAAACGGTTGACCAACTCCTTGCCAAGATAGATATTCTCATAGGCCTTGAGGTCATTAAATAGACTGAGTTCCTGATGCACAAAGGCAATACCTGCAGCTTCGGTGTCACGAATTGATAGACCCGTAAGGTCTTGGCCATCAAAGTTCACCGTACCTGCATCGGAAGAATATACTCCCGTCAGGATATTCATCAGCGTGGATTTACCTGCTCCATTTTCACCAAGCAGAGCATGGACCTCTCCGCGTTCCACCGTGAGGTCTACGCCATTAAGCACGCTGATTCCATTAAATGCTTTTTTGATGCCGCGCATTTCAAGTAGGCTCATGCACTCTCCTCCCAAAAAAAGTACACGGGTGGAGCAGAGGGACCCCACCCGTGTCGTGCGTCGTACTGCTTACTTGAAGGACTTGAAGTCAGCAACGTTTTCAGCAGTCACGTTGTGGCACTCAATAACGTGATCCTGCTCAACATCCTTGCCATCAAGACTGTCGATAAGGTCCTGGATGGCGGTTTGAATCATGGAAGGTGAATAGGTGACAGACATGAGACCACCAATCTTGGCAACGATGTCCTGGTAGGAGTTGCCACGCAGGACTTCGTAAAGCTCGTCAAGGCCACCGCAACCAGTGATGAAGGGCTTCTGCTCAAAGAAGGTCTTCTTGGCAGAATCGGAAATGCCACCGCCGTTGAGAGCCTCGAGGATACCCATAGCCAGCTCGTCATCCTCGCAATACCACCACTTAATCTTTGCGTTTGCCTCATCACCCAGCAAAGATTCAAAATCTGCCTTGGTATCAGAACGGCTCCAGTTGGTAGCGCCAGACTTGGTGATGTGCTTAAGATCGTCCTCACTCCACTTTGCAGCACCATCGATAGAGGTGCCATCAAAATCAAGGTCGCCCGTCAGATACTTGGTGAAGCCTTCGTTGCGCAGGGTAGTAACAGAGGAGGTATCGCCCTCAAAGACGTAAACGTCGTCACCGGGCTTAAGGCCATTCTCAACAAACCAAGCAGCGGAGCCAGCGCCGATACCTTGGTTATCACCCTTGACATTGGAGACTGCTGTAGAGGCAACAGCATCAATAATGCGGTCAAATGCAACGTAAGGAATCTTGGCGTCAGCGATGGACTGAATGGTTGCCTGCAGTGTGTCATCCATAGGCTGAATAACGATGCCTGCAATCTTGCTGGTGTCGCCCGCAAGGATATCCTCAACGCGCTTAATCTGGTCGGCGGCACTGTCGGAAGTAATAAGCTCAGCCTCGTATGCACCAGCCTTATTAACCTCCTCGATCTTTGCCTTTGCAAAAGTAGCGACAGAACCAGTCCAGCCATGGTCCTCGGAAGGGGTCAAAACATAAATATGCTTGCCCGAGCCAGCAGCCGAGCTACCCGCAGCAGAGCCGTTGCTTGCGGTATTGGATGATCCGCAAGCTACAAGTGCCGTAGCAAGAGTTGTGCCCATTGCGCCTGCCAAGAATGTACGACGGTTAAGTTGGATCATTTCTCTCTCCTTTTCGTCAGCATTGCTGCCAATCATCGCAGGGCCAATCCCTGCCCCTTTAAGCCTCCATCCTCGATGGAGGCATGATTCCTAAATGACAAACTGCAACATGTAACGACGTGCCAGTGTGAGACTATCGATTACTTTTTGGCGGCTACTCTCAAAGGCGCGGTCTTCCATCTCTACACAAGCAGGACCGTCATAGCCCACCTCAGTTAAGGCAGAGACAAAACTGCCCCAGTCAACATCGCCAAGACCAGGAAGCTTGGGGACCATGTACTCCAGCGGATAGGCAAGTACGCCTACGCGCGCCAGCTCATCAGGAAGGAGCTTGATGTCTTTAAAGTGCACGTGGAAGATCTTGTCGCCAAATTCCCTAACAGCACGGACGTAGTCAAGCTGCTGCCACACAAAGTGCGAGGGATCAAAGTTAATACCAAGATTTTTGGATGGAAGGATCTCAAAAATACGCTTCCACATCTCAGGGGAAGTAAAGAGATTCTGACCTCCTGGCCACTGGTCAGGACCAAAAAGCATGGGGCAATTTTCAATAGCAATCTTGATACCCTCATCCTCGGCTGCTTTGATAATCACTGGCCAGACCTGCTTTACGAGCTCAAGGTTTTCCTCAACATTGAGCTTTTGATCTCGACCAATAAAGGTGGTCACAACAGGTACATCCAAACGCGACGCAGCATGGATAAGCGCCATCAAATGAGCAACAAACACCTCGCGACGATATGGATCGGGGTCAAGCACATTGGGGTAATAACCCAAAGCCGAAAGTTCAATGTCTTTCTCGGCCGCATAGCTTTTTACATGATCGCGATAAGCGTCATCAACGAGTATGCGCTCCGCATCAATATGAGACGTACCTGCGTAACGTCGCTCTGCCTTGCCCTGGGGCCAACATGCAACCTCTACACATTCATAGCCCAATGCAGCTGCAGCATCAATTGCTTCTTCATAGCTGTAATCATCAAGGATTGCAGTGAGCATTCCTAGTTTCATAAAGCTTTGCTCCCTTCTCGCGCTATTGGTACTTTGTGTTAAAGCTGAATGGCCTTACCAAGGCGATTAGATTCAACTGCAGCAAACACTGCTCTCATTGCGGGCAATACGCTCTCTGCAGAAATAAGAGGACCCGTGCCATCTGTGATGCCTTCGACAAAAGCATCGATAATGCCTGAGGAAGTTTGATTGTCATTGGTTTGGATGGCATCAAGGTCATAGAGCTCACGCGTGCCATCGCGCAAATCAATCACAATGGTGTGGTCAGGGTCGTCATACAGATGCATGACGCCTGCATCACCATAGATAATCGTCGAGTTGTCTTCAGGGCCATAGTTAGTCCAGCTAGCACGCATCGTGCCAATTACACCATCACTCATGCGATAGATGCACAGGGCATTGTCATCAACACTCACAAGCTCGCCATCGGGGGTACGCTTGTCGAGTGTGGCAATCTTTGCGCTGACCTCGACTACCGTACTGCCAAGCAAATACTGAATCAAATCGGTCTTATGCACGCCGAGGTCCGCCATCGCGCCAAGAGACGCGCGCTTCTTATCAAAAAACCAGCTCGTAGTACCGGGAGTGACACTCCAAGTTTCGGGGCCACCATGGGCAAAAGTAGTAGAAAAGCTCAACGGCTTTCCAATGTGACCTTCAGCAATCAACTGGCGAGCACGGCTATGAGCTACAGCAATGCGTTGGTTTTGATCAACCATCAGCTGATTGCCAGTTTCACGTGCAGCTACTGCCATAGCTTCGCACTCTTCTAGGGTGGTACCCATGGGTTTTTCGCAAAGAACATGCTTGCCCGCACGAAGGGATGCAATTGCAAGTTCTGCATGCGTTTCATTGGCAGTGCAAATACTTACAGCATCGATCTGCTTGTCCGCAATGAGCTCTTCTGCACTGGAGTATGCCTGAGCGCCAAATTGCTTAGCCACCTCTTCTGCACGGGCGGAATTTTGATCAAATACACCCACTACCTCGACATCTTTACGGGCGGCATATTCAGGTAGATGGCGAGTTTGAGCAATACGTCCGCATCCGATAACTCCTACCTTCAGCATAAACTCTCCCATCCTCATGAACACGTTTCATGAAACATTGACTCTTTTGTTTCATTTATCTTGAATATCTTTTCATTACTTTTCACGTTTTCATCGCTAAACGGCTTATTTTTTACTGTTAATGGTTTATTTTCATAATTTTCATCTAAATGAAAGATTCTGGGCAATTTGAGCTTCTTCTTATGTAAAGATAGAAGCTGAAAATTTTCTCATCTCATCTGTTCAGACGAAGGAATCCGTCATGGCAGCAAAAAAAGTAACGGTCTCACAGCTGGCAAAAGAGGCCCAAGTATCCCCAGCGACCGTCTCTCGTGTTATGCACCACCCTGATATTGTCGACCCTGCAACCGCACGTAACGTTCATGCGGCCATGGCGCGTCTTGGCTACAGCTACGAAGTTCCAGCACGCGGAGTTACTCGTACACCGCGCGGGCCCATTGTTATGTGTATACCTTGGTTTGATAACCCTTTTTATAGTGAGATTATTCATGGTGCCCAAGATGCCGCGCGTATGGCAGGTAGCGAGATTCTTGTCCGCTATGAAGCCCCTGCTAGTGGCAGCTTTGAGCGCTTCATAGCAGCGCTAGAAGCTTGCAACGCATCAGGAGTCATCATGCTCTGTCCTACTGATGCAGAATTTCTCGTTGAACTCGACAAGCAATTTCCTGTAGTACAGTGTGCCGAATACACTCCTGCAGCAGATTTGCCATTCATCAGTATCGATGACCGAATGGCCGCAAAAAAAGCGGTTGATTGTCTTGTGAGCTGTGGGTGCGAGCGGCTAGCGATCATGAGGGGCCCCGAGACGTACAAATACACACGCGAGCGCTACCGAGGTTTTGTTGAGGCGCTCGATGAGCATGGACTACAGCTCCGCCCCGAGTACACCATGCAGCTTCCTGACAATAGTTATGCACTTGCATATTCGGCAGCAAGCCACCTCTTTGGTTTGGATGAAATTCCCGATGGCATCTTTACCTGCTCTGATGTATATGCAGCTGCTGTTATTCGTGCCTCACTCAAAATGGGCATCAAAATCCCTGAAGAACTCGCTGTAGTTGGTTTTGACAATATTGAGTCTTCGATGATGCTCACACCGTCTATCACCACCATTGCTCAACCACGCTATCAAATGGGATATTCAGCCTGCACTTTAATGTTGGAAAGACTTCGTGGCACATCGTCGGGCGTATCGTCTATGCTCCTGCAAACCGAACTCATCTCCCGCGAGTCCACGACCCACATGCGCAGGTAAACTTTTAAGCACCATACAGCAGCCTCAGCACTTTCATGTTCATGCTCAGTTTTTCTATATGTTGCTAAGAGCTGCCACACATAGGCGAAGGTGCGCTATAAAGGTACGCCAAAGAAGGTGCCCGCCATGTTTTTTCCTTGATTTACTTGAGCACATCTGGTTAGTTAAAAATTTTAGCCCCGAGGAGGCGTTTTCGATCGGAATCCTACCAAAAACGCCTCCTCTGAGCGCTTTACCCCAGATCATAAAAAAATCGAGTTCAACTAAGGTATACACCCTAGGCGATTTCACTCACCACATCAGGTACCCAGCTGCCTGTACTGGCAAATTTTTCGTCTCTCTATCGCTATGAAGCGTGTTTTCAAACCCCTCTTCGCTCTGAGAGCCGATATGCGCCATTTAGAGCTGATATTGAATAATATATTTATATTGGAAGTATAGACATACGTCGTCTAGCAGCCAGTTTGCTAAAACCAAAAGATGCGGCAGAACACGGGAAAATAGCCGTCTTTCAAAACAGGCTTTCTACCAGCAGAAATGTTGCAATATAAAAAAGAGGCAATGGCGCATATCGTACATTAGAGCGAAGAGGGGTCTGAAAATGCTGCATTGATGTCCAAAGCGAATCGCATGATTGCCATTTTTAGGAATATACCCATAGATGGTTCAAGTTTCGGGGTAAGTAAGCCCAACTGCAGGTCATATTTTTCAAAAATTCGAAAGATGAACCATCTGAGTTTTGGGTCTATGTGTGTCTATGAAAAAGGCGATGGCCCAAAAGAGTCACCGCCTATGCAAAACCAAAAGTAGCTTAACTTTCCAACCTTTAGGCAAGGAATCCAAAGTAGGCACCAACAACACCTAAGACCATAGTGCCCAAGATCAACCACATGGGATTAATCTTTTTAGAAAGCAGCCAATAGTACAGCCAGAAAGCAATCAAACCAACAGTACCTGGCATAATGCCATCAAGCACAGTCTGAATCGTAGTGGGATCTGCGCCTTCTGCAGCAGTACCAATTTGGACAGGAATAGTCGCCCAGAACATGTCTTTTGTCATTGCACCAATTACCATGACACCGACAATACTTACGGCCATGATGACCTTTTGCATCAGACCGCTTTCGGACGCCTTTTCCAAAAAGCTAACACCTACGGTATAACCCTTCTGGACACCCCACACACGCAGCCAAAACGCAGGGATATTGTAAATCAACAGGAAAACAAGGGGACCAAAAGCATTGCCCGCTTGGCAAAGCGAAATACCAACTGCGGCAGCAATGACACGAATAGTTGTCAGGAAGATAGAATCACCAATGCCCGACAGCGGACCCATGAGAGCAGCTTTAACATCGTTAACCGCCTCAGGCTCAATTTCGCCACGAGCAATACGCTCTTCCATTGCCATAGCAATGCCGCCAACAAAAGGAGCAAACTGCACAGTGATGTTAAAGAATGCCGCATGGCGAGTGAGCGCTTTTGCATAATCCTCAGGACGATCGTGATAAATCTTCTTGAGCATACCTGCAACCATCAAGCAAAACGCAAGATTCATCTGCTTGTAGTAGGTCCAAGAGAACTCCATACCCAAGGAGCCTAGATTAAGGGATGACTTAATGAGGTCATCTTTAGTGATCTTGTACTGATCATCTGCAGTCTGCAGATTGTTATTTACTGCATCAGAAGTCATCGTCGTCATCTCCTTCTACGGCTAGCTGATTGTCAGTGGCAACACCAAGCAGGTTAAATTTTTCGATACCAATAATGATGGCAATAAGGGCAACGCCCAAAGCAGGAACGCCCATATACGATGCCAGCAAGAAACCCAAGAAGTAGAAAGGTAGATTTTCCTTCTTAAGTACCAAACGACCAAGCATTGCAAAACCCATTGCCGGAAGAATGTTTGCTGCAACGCCAAAACCAGTAAGAATGAACTCGGGAATCCAGTTAAGTACGCCCTGAATGGCATCCGCACCAAGATAGAAGGCAAGAGAAACAAGCAAGAAGTTCTTCACAACGCCTGCAAGACCAATAATCCAGTGCATCGCATAGATACCATTTAAATTGCCTTGCTTTGCATATACCTCTGCACGATCAACCAAAACAGGCATAAAGGCATTGATGATGTTGTTGATAGATAACGACAACACTGCAATAGGCATTGCGAGAGCGATTGCCGCCTCAGTGCCCTTGCCAAGCGTGATAGCAAAAGCGCACGCAAGGACACTGCCAACTTTTTCATCAGGGGGAACATAAGCGCCAATAGAGATGTTTCCCATAAAGAGCAGCTCAAGGCTTGCGCCAATCGCCAATCCTGTGGGCAAATCTCCCAGAACGAGACCAACAAGAGGACAAGTAATCAGTGGCCTAAATGCATAAAGCGTGCCAAACTGATAGTCCATATTTGCAAGGGCAGCAACTAAGCCGACCAAAATGGCTTGCAAAAGCATCTTCTCCTCCAATCCTTTCCGTTGCTAGATTTTCAAACTTTTAACTAGTTACAGAACACTTTGAATCTCGATTTTTGGGTCATCTGCAAGCGGACGTATTTCCACCTCCACTCCTTGGTCTACCAGCTGACGCAAAATCTCTTCTTCTTCGGGTTCCAAAAAGACTTGACGCGCCACTTCGCGTGTGGTCGCCGTAGCCTTTGTATTACCTAAGTTCAAACTTTTGATTTGAGGACAGCCATCGATAAGTTGCTTTGCTTCTGCAATAGTCTGCAAGCAGATCAACATACGATACTTATCTGTAACGCCAGAATTGATTGCCTCAATTGCATGCGCCATATCCTTGATTACCAGTTTGCAACCTGCAGGCTTGCCAAGCTTGAGAGTGGTCCTCCAGATAGGATCGTTTGCCACATGGTCACCAACGCAAAAGATGCAGTTCGCATGCATACCCTGTACCCAAGAAACGGCAATCTGGCCATGTAGCAACCTATGGTCAACTCGTGTCAATAAAATCATTGAATTCCCTCCCTCTTGCTCGCACCTCTTGCCCTGACGTTAGAAGTCTTCATCCTCGGTATCCACGCCTGAAACTGCATCGTTGCAGTACACAGGATGCAGCGAATCATCATGAGCGAGCTTACGCAACAATGCATCCGTGTCTTCCTCTGCATCCGCAAAAAACAAGGTAAGCAGTAGAGGAAGGTTCATATTTGACATCAAATAGACATTGGGGCGAGAGAGCATCAATTTGGTGAACTCATTGTTGACGCTGCCTCCAAAGAGATCAGTACACACAACCACATCATCGGTGCATGGCAATGAATCAACTAACTCCACTGCTGCTGAAGCAATATCATCGTTTCCATCGACAAAAGCATTGAGGATATAGACGTCATCTCGTTCTCCCGCCAAAAGACAGAGACTTTCATAGATGCCCGCAGCAAAATGCGCATGTGATGCAATTACGTACTTTCTACTCATGCCTGTAAATCTCCAAAGTGAGTTGACACCAGCATTGTCTTAGTAAGCAAACTGATGATAGTAACGACGATATTTGAGATTGTGTTTTGTTACTGTCTCGTAGTAGCGCGCCAAACGATCGGTAGACAGCACGGAAATAATATATGTCGAAATAATCGTGCGGAAGTCATCATCAAGTCCAGGTACGCCATACTCAGCCGTATCAATAACGGTAATATCCGTATCACCCGTACGGCCACTCTTGAGAAAGGCTTCTACGCGCTCATCAAGGGCGCGGCATTCATCTTCGCCCTTGAACAAAACTACGGGCATACCAGGCTCTACCAATTCAAGAGTCCCATGGAAGAAGTCTGCGGAACTGATATAGCGTGTACGCTTCCACTGCATCTCTTCAAGAATACACATGGCAAAAAGAATCGTTTCTCCCCACAAAGCACCCGAACCGATAAACATAGTGTAAGGAGCCAAGGCATATTTTTTTGCAAAGGCTTCAGCTTTGGGTTCAAAGGCCTTGCGAATATCAAGCAGTACCTGCCAAATACCTTTGGTCTGCTCGATAAATTGATCGTACTTTGGGAAGAAGCCCTGGCGGTTAAGGATACGCAGGCCAAAGCAATCGGCAAGGTAATAACCTTTTTCGCAACCACCAGTAGCGTGGTCGTTTTCCATCATGATGCAGTTTTCAGCACCAACCGCCTGTCCAATGGGTCCTTCGGGATTTGTCATGGCATAAATACGCACGCCCTGCTTTTTCATTTTCTTTACTGCTTGGAGTACTTCGGGAGTGGTACCCGACTCAGAAGAAGTAAAAACTACTGACTTGTCGGTCATAAACTTGTCACCAACAACATTCCACTCAGCTGCGTGAAGAAGATGTACTTGATACTCAGCGTCCGCATACTTGTTCATGAGATATTGGAGACGCAAAAATTCATCCCAAGTACCCCCAACACCCAGCAGAAATAAGTGATCAAAACCTTCATCACAAACCTTATCGGCAAGCGCTTTCATCTTCTTTCCGATTTCGTATAGCTGCTTGCCATCGCTCAGATAGCCTTCTTGATCAAAGTTCATGATTTCCACCGTTGCACTTTCCCTCATGGTGAATCTCCCTTTATATGTGTGGCGTGAACATAAGGCTATAGAAACATGTTGCATGTTTCTAAGAACCACTTTTTTACAAGATAATGTTTTATAAGACCACTTTTGACAAAAAGCAGAGCGATTGGGTTAGTGGTATTAAATTTACGATAAGTGGTATATGGAATTATTAGTAAACAACGGCATAAGAAGCCCTATCGCCCCGACGCAACATACGCGAGTGCTCCATTGCGGCTCCCGTTTCGTCATAACTGATGCAGTCATAAACCATAACGGGTTGGTTTTCTTTCATCTCGAGAAATCGTGCATCGCGTGCCGTAAGTCTCACCATATCAAGTCGTTCAACTGCCTGCGCAATAGGATGTCCAAAAAGGGCGTACGCATCATAGAGTGAGAAAAGCGCTATATCAATTTTTTCGATTTCAGGAAATATAGGCAGAGGGATTACTGTACGTTCAATGGAAATGGGAACATTGTTCACATAGTTCAACCGCCGGGCCACAAGCACCATATCGTCTGCCTGAATTGAGAAAAGCCGCGCATAATATTCCCCTGCAGGACGACGATTCTTCGAAAGAATTTTTACCGTTGGCACAGCGTTTTGCGCACTTATGCCTTCACGAAAGCCACGAACCTTCTGTGACTCCACCAATTCTTGAGAGCGATCAACCACATAGACGCCCTTGCCTTGCACGCGGCGCAAGAGTCCTTCTTCTACTAGCGCATCTACAGCATTACGAACAGTAGGGCGCGTGGTATTAAACTCGGCTGCAAGCTCATTTTCTGAAGGGATGCTGTCGTAGGGTTGGTATTCACCCTCTTCAATCTTTGTACGGATCAATTCCCGAAGCTGCAGGTACATAGGCTGATGTGGCTTGAATGTCTCAGTCATTGCGTACCGTCCTCGACGTTTTTGCCATCACATAACGGCTGTCTTCGGCTTCAGATACAAAGCTATAACGATCGGGACGAATGACTGACTTGTAGTACTCAAAACGCCTTTCATCATCCATCCAAGCTGTTCCCGTCTCAAAAAAGACCGGTTCATCAACAGCTATATCAAGCAGCTCTGCTTCCTGCGTATCTGCTCGAGTAATTGAAATACGGTCCTCACCATGTGCAACATAAATTCCGTAGTTTGTCTTGAGCACATCAAAGAGCGACTCCGATGCAAAATCATGCTTCTCTATTCCAGGGCACATTGCATAGTTCACTTGGGTTTTTTCGACCATACAAGGCAAACCATCAACAAGGCGCAACCTATGTAAATAGAAAACTAAATCGCTAGGGTTAATGCGCAATTTTTTTGCTACATGAGGACTCGCAGGCAGTATTTCTGCATGAAGAAGAACGGATGCTGGCGATTTACCCACCGCGCGCACGTTGTCACTAAAGCCAACTAAACCAGCTCGACCTGTATACGACACAGGACGAACAGGCGCCACATATGTACCGGATCCACCTCTGCTTTCTAGGGTATGTGCTTCTACCAAAAACTGAATAGCACTGCGCAATGCAGTCCTCGAGACACCCCATTCAAGGCACATATCGCGCTCAGAAGGTAGGCGATCTCCAGCTTTGAGTTCAAACTTCTCAATGTAGTTTTTTATGTTTTCCAAAGCGTAGTCAAACGCTGGAATCTTTCCATCACTCATAGCGCCTCGCGAGAACTACATCACAGCTGTAGTTTTCCAAAATCAAAGTTCAGAATTTAAGCTTGACCTGCTTCTTTCATTGCAAGAAAATCGTCTCTCATTTTCTTGGCAACCTGCTTAATCATCTCATAGGTAGAAGAATCACGTCGCACTTCTTTTTGCACGAGGGGAACTCCAAGGGTCGAAACTTCACCATTTGCTGCTAGTACCTGCAATACCACATGCATGGACGTGCAGTACTTTCCATTTTTACTTGCATTTGCCTTTGAAACGAGCGCGGGATTCATAAGAATCTTTTTGAAAAGTGCCTTTTGATCGGCCCCTTTACTATCAAAGGCCTCATTTTCAATAACTTGACAATCCACGATATCTGCGTAGCTATGAATTGCTGCAGGCATTCCTTTAAGAACAACTGCCCATTTTTTATTCTTCTCATCTTGGTAAAAGGAAGGCAAAAAAGAAAATCGCGGAGCCTCAAAGATTGTCTTTGTGCTGTGAAAATCTGCAGCTGCAAGCTTGGCTGTAGCATCCCTGGTAAAAAGCGACATCACATCCCCTTAGAACCAAAACCTATGTTTCTTTGATACTACAAACAGATGCGTACTTGTTCCCACAAACTCCCAATAGAGTTGTATATATGTCACGCTTTGATACATTTATGGGATCGGGGCATGAGCATCGCTTTCGTAGATGCCATGGGATGTAGATGCCAACGGCGTGACTCAAGTCAGCGCGACGCGCGGCACCTCGAGATTGGTAGCTTATTTTGCTACCTTAGCGAGTCCTTCTTTCAAACAGCGCTCAACGCAAGCCGCACCATCGGCGGCAAGCATCTCAAACTCCTCCAGCTGGGTACCTTTGAGCTGACGCAACACATAAGTTGCCACATCCATTTTTCCAGGAGGACGACCAATACCGCAACGCAGGCGACCAAAATCGCGTGTACTCAGCTTGTCAGCAATTGAACGCAGGCCATTATGCGCGTTAAGACCTCCGCCCCACTTGGCAGCAACCTTGCCCGCCGCTAAATCAACCTCATCGTGCACTACCAACAACTCCGCGGGACTCACATGATTTAAGCGTGCAAGTTTGGAAAGGGGTCCACCACTGGTATTCATAAAATCCTGTGGCTTGGCAAGCAGCACTTCGCGCGTTTCGCCAAACACATCCGTCACCTTGATTCGCGCGACCATACATCCAGCTTCGCTTTTCCAATAGCGAGCACCATAGTCATCCGCCAGACGGTCAACTACGGCAAAGCCAATACTATGACGAGTAAACGCATAGTCTGCGCCAGGATTACCCAGACCACAGACTATGCGAATTGTTTTTGGAACAGAGGGCATAAAAGCGTCCTATAGCTCGCTGCCGCCACCAAAAATTGTAGAGGTCGGCTGATTGGTATATACCTTGTAGATTGCTTCGGCCAACTCAGGGGCCACAGAGACCGTCTTGATCTTGGAGCCTTCCTTATTTGCATACTCGCAAGGAATTGCATTGGTAACGCAGCACTCTTCAATAGGCGCATCTTCAAGACGCTCAATAGCGGGGCCAGAAAAAACACCATGTGTGGCGCAAACATAGATGTCGCCGGCGCCCTTCTTCTTGAGCTCCCTCACCGAGCCACAAAGCGTTCCTGCGGTATCAATCATATCGTCGTTAATGATGCAGGTCTTGCCTTGAATATCGCCAATGATAGCCATGACCTCGGAAACATTGTGGCGAGGACGACCCTTGTGGGCGATAGCAAGCGAGCAGCCCAGCATATCGGAGAGCTTTTTAGCAGCCTTAGCGCGACCCACATCAGGAGAAACAACAACAACGTTTTCCCAATCCCAGCCCTTTTCCTCACCCATCTCGGCATAATACTTACCAAAGAGATCAAGGGCAGTGAGGTGAGTTACAGGAATGTCAAAGAATCCCTGGATCTGACCTTGATGCAAATCAAGAGTGATAACACGATTAACACCTGCAGTTTCAAGCAGATTGGCAACAAGGCGAGCAGTAATTGGCTCGCGGGAAGCAGCCTTGCGATCTTGACGAGCATAGGCATAGTGAGGAATAACGGCCGTCACACTTGCAGCAGATGCGCGATGGGCCGCATCGGTAGCAATGAGCAGCTCCATCAATAGGTCATTAACGTTTTTACCTGCGATAGACTGGATAAGGAAGACCTCGTCACCACGAACAGACTCGTCAAAACGAGCATAAATCTCGCCATTAGCAAACTTCTCGAGCTTGAGACCAGAAACCTCAAGGTGCAAGATGTCGGCAATCTCCTGCGAGAGCCCCTTGTTGCCGCTGCAGGTAAAAAGTTTGATTTCCTTAGTGGCAAACATAGGGGCGCTTAGATCTTCGTACATGTACTTGTCCTCCTTGATGGGGCTGTGTGGCTGGCGCTACGACTGTTTGTAATATTTGGACGATACAACGAACGAACTGCTTATCAAGGTGTCGAAACACCTGAATTGCTAAACGTAAAAGAAGTACTTAGGAAGGTTGTGCGGCATCAAGTTCATCCTCAATGTTGATTTCCTTGGCAACAAAATCCTCAAGGATATAGCCATCACCTACCTGCACGTCTGTAAGGCGCGTATTGGGACCAATGAGACAATCTTTGCCAATCTGCGTATTACCCCAGAGCATCGTCAGAGGCATCAACGTAGTATCGCGTCCGATGCTCACTTCGGGGCCTACCCAGACAAGCGCAGGATCAAGCATCGAGACGCCTTCGGCCATCAACGCATTGTTGATACGCAGCTGCATGGCTTTATTTGCCTCCGCTAGCTGTGCACGGCTGTTCACGCCCAGCAACTCAGCATAATCATCAACATGCACAGAGGAAACAGGCTCGCCCATGTCCACATAAATGCCCACCATATCTGTGAGGTAATACTCATGTTGGACATTGTGGTTGCCAATTTTGTCAATATTGACCGTAAGTCTGCCTCCGCAGAAGCAGTAAATGCTTGAGTTGCATTCAGTCAAACTCTGACGCTGCTCAGGAGTGCAATCTTTATGCTCAATAATTGCCTGGACTTTGCCCGCCTCGTCAAAGGCAATGCGTCCATATCCCGTAGGGTCGGGAGGCGTCATCGTAAGTACAGTACAAGCGTTATGCTCTGTTTTTGTGCGCTCAATAAGAGAAACAATGGTTTCAGCGCGCAGCAGCGGAGAATCACCAGATAAAACTACGACTGGCCCATCAAAGCTACCAAGCGCATCGCGCACACAGCGAACGGCATGACCAGTGCCAAGACGTTCTACTTGCTCGACAAACATCACGTCTTCACCAGCAAGGCAATTACGTACTTCTTGGCTGTGACTTCCCACAACGACCACAATGCGGTCAGCGCCAGCTTGATGCGCCGCACGCACAGACCACCAGACCAGCGGCCTGTCGAGGAGCTTGTGGGTAACTTTGGAATGGGCAGACTTCATTCGCGTTCCCTCGCCGGCAGCGAGTACAATCGCGGTTGTTGACATGCCAAGACCCTCCAGTATGGGGTTTGCAGATCCTAAAAGTGAAGCTGCACAAGGTAACTTCTCTTTTCAAATTACTATAGCGTAGAGACTGCCGTATGGGCGGCGAAAACGTTCCTGCAAAATGCGACCACAGGATTAAAAGAATTACATTTTGATACAAGGCTTTGCCGCGCATACAAAAGCGCAATAAAAAGTGGCTGGGGCAGAGGGATTCGAACCCCCATTCACGGCACCAAAAACCGTTGTCCTGCCATTGGACGATACCCCAGTGACTCGGCTGATTCTACCAGATGGCTAGCATTTGCGCAGTCGTCATCTAACACGCATACGAAACTTTCGCGATAAAATTTGCTGCGTCCCGCCCTTCCTATTTATTGCGACTATTTATTTATTGCAACCATTCCTCTTATTTGTTGCGCGGAGGCCAAGTACTTGCAATAACTGGTGGCTCTGAGCTAGTCCACGCATCAATCTTTGCATTTGGATCTGCATCCAAGGTAAGAGGAGCCATCATGCCTGCGCGCCAATTACGCAACGCAACAGCCGCAATCATGGCGCCGTTATCTCCACAAACTACCATTGGTGGCACGGTAACACGAACGCCCATCTTGTCAAAGGCCTTTTTGTAAGCCGCACGTAACCCAGGATTTGCAGCAACACCGCCGCCAACACAGAACTCTTTGACACCCGTCTGGCGCACTGCTTCTGTTGCTTTTGCAACTTGCACATCAATAACCGCTGCTTCGAAACTTGCAGCCAGATCTGGTAAGTTGACAGGACGTCCAGCCTTATTTTCGCCTTCGATATAGGTAATAACAGAGGTTTTGAGACCCGAAAGGGAGAAGCGGAAATCATGGCTATGCATCATCGCACGGGGGAAGTGAATCGCCTTGGGATTGCCTTGGGCAGACAGGCGCGAAATCACGGGGCCACCGGGATAGCCAAGACCGAGTGCTTTTGCCACCTTATCAAAGGCTTCGCCCACCGCATCATCAATGGTTGTACCTAGGATCTCATAATCTCCCCAGTCGCGGACATGTACCAACATGGTATTGCCACCAGAGACCAAACTTGCCACAAAAGGTGGTTGAAGATCAGGCGTCTCAAAGAGATTGGCAAAAAGATGGCCTTCGAGGTGGTGCACTGCCAGTAAGGGCAAATGAGCACCAATGCAAAGACCCTTTGCAAAAGCAACGCCCACCACGAGCGCACCAACAAGTCCAGGACCCGCAGTAACGCCGACAGCTGTAAGATCTGATGGCTGCAGTGTGCCAACACCCAACGATGCACCTGCTTGTACGAGCGTTTCTTCGTAGACGCCTACAATTGCCTCGGTATGTTTGCGACTGGCAATCTCGGGGACAACACCGCCAAAACGAGCATGGAAGTCAATTTGAGTTGCCACAACATTGGCGAGAATTTCGCCTTTACCGTTGATGATTGCCATAGCAGTTTCATCGCAGGAAGACTCAATAGACAAGATAAGCGGAGCTGCCGCTTTGATGCGCGCTTGAGCCTCTGTGCTGCGTGGAGCAACATGAGTTGGCCATTCACGTAAGGACGGCTTGTGCTCGGGACGAGTACCAACAAGCTTTTCATCTAGAGCCAGCGGCAAAGCAGCACGCAAAATCAACGCATCGTGACCCTTGCCATAGTAAGCAGGACGCCTGCCTTCCTCAATCATACCGAGTGCTGCATAGGTTGCCTGACCTGCAGTGTTCTTGGAATCGACCTCAAGGGATAGATAGTGAGCACCAAGCATTTGGCCATCGTAGGCCACGCGAGAAATCAAACGTGTTGCAATACCTTGCCCACGGCGGCTCTGCTCTACTGCAACATCCAGGAGCTCAAGATCATCCCCCGCAAGCATGCCACCTGCAAAACCAATCACCTGGCCACGATCGTGAGCTACCCACCAACTGCGACCAGGCTGGGAAAGCTCCTCAAAAAACATTGCACGCGTCCAGGGCGTATGGGCTGCACCTTGGAAAGCGTCTTGTTCAAGCCGAACTACCGCATCAAGATCGTTAACCGACATGGGACGAAGCTGTAGATGAATGGATGCAAGTACATCATCGACCCCTGTAACCTTTACCGAGGCGGGAAGGGTAAGGCCCAAGCGCTGACGCTCGCTTTCCTCAGCATCAGATAAGCGAGTATAAACGGGGAGCACGAGTGCAGGATCGCCGTTGCCTGCTCGGCTGCGTCCATCAGCAGACATCGCCGCCATAAGCAAGCCTTCGCCTGTGGGTAGCCAATTTTCTTCCGCGGCAAAACGCGTCATACCAGCAGATTCGAAGGCAGCACGGTGTTTAATAAGGCCACCGCCAACAACCAGCAACTCATCACGGTCTTCACGAACGCCCCAAGCCTCTGCACAGGCAGCTGCCTTCATCACAGTTTCGGTTTCAAAAGTGCGATGTGCACCAGCCTCATCAAGCATATAAATGCCTAGGTACACTTCACCACGCATGGCATCAGCCGCCACAGCTATTTTGCCGCGCGCGCCCTGCTTCCACATCGACCAAGCAACGGAATCCAAGGCAGAGGCGCCATACAGAGGTAAGTTTGCTCCACAAGCAATACCTTTACCTGTAGCAATACCAATGCGGACACCGGTAAAAGAGCCGGGGCCGCGACCAACAAGCACTGCATCCAAGTCTTCCATGGAGAGTCCTGCTTGTGCAAGAGTTTCTTCGCAGCTTGTCACGAGCTCAACATTGGCTTTGCGACGGCATAGGTGATCAGATGAGGCGAGCAGCTCAACCTGTGAGCCCTGTATGCGACCCACCGCACATGCCAGCATATCCGTGGAGGTATCAAGAGCAAGCACCAGCTTCTCTGGCTGGACGTTCCACTCGTTCTGTTTTGTGTTCATATCTTTAGCGTCATCCATCCGCTACTCATCTCATCAAAATTTACGCTGAAAACCCACTGGATGGGGCTGCTCAGCTGCCAATCCCAAATTCTCTAGTTTAAACCTCCTCACTGCCCACCATCCCTCTTCACCCTCATTCCATACCTCTGCTTTCAGTCTCCTCACTCCTGCCTTTCCCGCCTAACACGTCCCTCAACTTTTCCCTGCTCATCCTCGCATCGACAAACATTGCAACCTGAGCTTGCAATGTTTTTTCTACACCCCCATATACCTGCGAAAATATAAAAATCTGCAGATAGATGAATCCCGTTGCAACCTGAGGTTGCAACGATTGGCCCTTCGGACAGAAGCAAATTTCTTTTTTACCTGTGCACATTCTTGGGTAGAAAAAATGATGAGAATGTGGTTTTTATTTCGTAAAGAAAATAATTACTCTTTCCAGATGTCCTCTTTTCTTAAAAACCGTTTGGAAGTACCCCTATCTAGCTCTAGGTTTACGCATGCACGCAGCTGAGCTCCAGTTAAAGTCCAGCTTATGGCAAGCAATCGTCCAAGCTAAATCCAAGCTACATACCTTAATTTCTAAGAATGGGAACTTGCATTGCACATTCAACGGCACTCGCTTATTGGCTCACCCGCAGCCAATCGCCAGGACAATTATGCGTCGCAAACCACTCATTGATTCAGTCACTCACTACCAGCACAGCTGATGTAGATAGAGTGCGTACCTTTCTGATAGATTGTGGCGCTTTACTAGATCGAGGCACCGCTCATTGCAATTCCCATAGCACCTATGAGTCATCCAAAACCGACCACCCTATTCATACGTTGGTGCAATCACGAGCTGACATTAGGAGAGCCCAAAATTTCCAAGCACACGCCATCAGAGGAACTGCTCAGACCACATCTCAGCATCATTTGCCAGAAGGGTCGATTCTCATGCTCAATGAACAAGATTTGATTACTTCCCCCGAAGCAACATTCTTTGAAATTGCTTCGGGGACATCTAATATCGTTCATGCTATAGAGATCGGCTACTATCTCTGCAGCAAATTTTATATATCTCCAGAGGGTTATGGACTTATAGGAAAACGTAATCCCCTCACTTCGATTGAGCGTATTTCAAATTACCTCAATCAACTTACCGGTGTATATGGTGTTGCAAAAGCGCGAGAGGCGCTGCTGTACGTGCATGAGAATTGTGAATCACCTCAAGAGGTTAACCTCTCAATCGAGCTGGCACTTCCGCTTAGACTGGGAGGGCGCGGATTTCCACCACATCAAGCAGCTCAGGAATTCCCTTTGCATAACTATCGATGGCAACGTACTCTCGGTTGTAACTATCTTCGCGCTGATATCTATTTTCCGGATTTAGATGCCATCTTCGAATATGACAGTTACGAAGAGCACATGAATAGACAGCAATTCGACCACACACAAACTCGTGCAGGAATACTACGAGCGCAGGGTCATAAGGTTATTTCAGTTACTTTTGGTCAATTGTTAAACAATCAAGCTTTCAATGACTCAATTTTTACTTGGGAAGCAGAACTGGGGCTACCGCATCCTTCTCTAGACAATATAACTATCCAAAAGCAATACTTACTTCATAACTTTTTATACCAAATGAAACGTCGCATGTTCTGATAATTACCTCTCAGTACAGCTATGTACCTTTTGGCTTTTTGGAATGATTCGTTGCAACCTGAGGTTGCAACACTTTTCTTATACCACTATCTACCTGCACAAACCTGTAAATATGCAGGTAGCTGCTCTCCGTTGCAACCTCAGGTTGCAACGGAGTTAAACAAAACTAAGTTCCATATATATGGCATTCAATATGGAGAAGCAGAGCCAGAGAACCTGCAAAGGATTTGGAAACTAGGCTAGACGGGAGAGAAGAGAAGCAGAGCGCGGGCAACGAGGAACAAGACAGAGCTTGCGGGGAGGTTCTTGACCTGCTTCTACCTCATCGTCTAGGCGACTAAGGTAAATATCTAGGCGCTCATCGCCGATCTCATCTGCAAACTGCTCACCCCACTCTATGACACAAACACCGTCGCCACCGAGCACATCAAACAAACCAGTATCTTCTAGCTGGTCAGGATCATCCAGACGATACAAGTCAAAGTGGTATAAAGGCATATCCTTGCCCTCATAGACCATCTCAATAGTAAAAGTGGGACTTGTCACATCGTCCTCAACACCCAAGGCATCCGCAATACCCTTGGTAAGCTGAGTCTTACCTGCACCAAGGTCCCCAGTCAAAATCAGCACATCACCAGGTACTAGCCGCGCGCCAAGTTTGCGACCGAACTCAATAGTTTCTTCTGTGGACTGTGTTTTTACACACAATCCCCCGCCCATCAGCTGCTCGCTCACCTTACGCCTCCTGCCGGATGCTCTGCCAGCCAGGCCCCCAACATACGGAAGTCATCATCCAAAAACTGCTGCCACTCACGGTGATATAAAGCAGCTGCAGGATGGAAGACGGGCAGCACTGCAAAATGCCCCGTCTGATAAAACTTCCCGCGCAGGCTCATAATGCCTGCATCGGTATGCAGTACAAAGTGCGCCGCAAAGTTACCCAGGCACACAATAACATCGGGCCATACGCTGCGAATTTGCTCGCGCAAAAAGGGTGAGCAACACTCGATCTCTGAAGGTTGAGGATTACGGTTTCCAGGCGGACGACATTTGAGTACGTTGGCAATATAGATGTCTTCACGTCGAAGCCCCGCAAGACTCAGCAGTGCATCAAGGTTGTGGCCGGCTGCACCAACAAAAGGCTCTCCTTTGAGATCTTCGTTTTTGCCCGGCGCTTCACCCACAAACATCACTCGCGCATGAGGATTGCCCACACCAAAAACTAGTTGATTACGAGTCTCTCCTAATGGACATAAATGGCAGTCACCCAGCACCGCACGAATTTCTGCAAGAGAAACCTCACCTGGCTTTTGATTTTGATGACCAGGAATATGCATAACCCCCATGTTGCCCTCTTCCGAAAACAGACTCGGACGAATTTTGCGCGCCCTAGACATAAACCTTATCAAGCCTTAGCCCAAAGTCACAAGCGACTTCATAATTGATAGTTCCACGCACTGCAGCCATATCATCGAGCGTGATTTCATCATTGCCATCACGACCAACAATGGTTACCACATCGCCTTCTTGTACTGGCTCGATGGGTTGATAGCTACGAGCGGTATTAACCTCCACCGCAAACATAAACTGATCCATACAGATATTGCCCACCTGCTGGAAGCGATGTCCGTTACAGAGCACGTCAATACGGTTGGATAGTGTGCGAGCAAGTCCGTCTGCATAGCCCAAGGGCACTGTTGCAACCTGCACGTTTCCGCGAGGAACGCGCCAAGTCATCCCATAGCCAACACCTGCTCCCACGGGCGGATTGACCGCACGCGTCACGCGAGCGCGCACGCTCATTGCTGGCTCCAAATCCATACGTGCCGCAGTTGTATCAGAGGCCTGCAGACCATACAAACCTATACCCACGCGGCACATGTCAAAATGTTGGCGCGGATGCAGTACGGTACCCGGTGTATTGTCACAATGTACCAGACCAGGATTAACGCCCGATGCGCGCAAATCAGCAATAGCCTCAGAGAAGCGGTTAGCTTGCAACTCAAAATCCCAGTCCCCCGGCACTTCAGCTGTTGCAAAATGCGTAAAAGTACCCGCACATTCAAGGCCGCGATGAAAATCAACTGCATGGCGGAACTCACGCACCTCGTCAGGCATCACCCCAATACGTGTCATGCCCGTATCAACTGCCAGATGATACTTACCCACTTTGTTGGCAGCAGCAGCACACTCACCATATGCCAAAGCAAACTCTGTCCCATATACCGACGGCATAATGTCGTATTCCACAAGCGTCTGTACTGCGTCGATTGGCGGTTGATTAAGTATCAAAATAGGGCGAGTTGCCCCAGCTTTACGCAGCTCTACACCTTCCGCAACAGTTGCTACAGCAAATTGATCTGCTCCACCAGAACGCATAGCTTTGGCACAAGCGACCGCACCGTGGCCATAGCCATCTGCCTTAACCACACACATCAGTTTGGTACCTGGCTCAATCATCGAGCGAAATGCTCGTGTATTTCTCTTGATTGCGCCAAGATCAATCTCAACCCACGCCCAACGGTCAGAGGGATACTGTGCCTGCGCCATATTGCACCCCCTACTCCGCTGCGCCAGGCAAATCTAGAAGCGCCACCTGCTCCTCGATTGCATCTGCCGCAAGTCCAATTGCATCAATAATGTCTGTTGCCATTACGCCACGCGAGCCAAAACGTCCAGCCGCAATGGCTCCTGCCTGGCCATGAATCTCGCAGGCCAAGGCAGTAAGCAAGGGCAGTCCCTCTGTACCGATCTTGGTAGTTGCCAGCTGCGCTGCAATGATACCGCCCAATACATCACCCGAACCAGCAGTCGCCAACGCTGCAGGTCCAGGTTTGGGAAGCAGAGCAGATTCTGGACTCACGCAAGCAGTCGCACTGCCTTTTGCCACTACACAAAGCTCAGAGCCGCCATCGGCCCATGCAATACGGCGAGCAGCCTCAAGGACCGAGGTAAGTGAATCAGGAGGTGTGTCAGACAGCCCTACCAACCTACCAAGCTCCAGGCGGTGCGGCGTCAGCACCAACGGCGCCTTACGACGAATCAATTCAGGGAACTCATCCAGTTGGTTTGAGGTAAGACGAGCAAGACAGTTAAGGCCGTCAGCATCAATAACCAGCGGCTTATCAACGGTAAGCAAAGACGAGACAATAGAAACTGTCGAACCGCTCACACGCATGCCGGGCCCCACGAGTGTTACATCACACTTTTTTGCCAGAGACTCAATAAGATCGTGAGCACGTGTTGAAAAACAACCATCAGCATCAGCAGGTAGGGCAATTACGGGAATTTCCATCATATGTGTCTGCACAAGACCTGCAATAGCCGCAGGTACCGCAAGCGTTACATAACCGGCACCTGCGCGAGCAGCAGCACGCGCGGCCATCATTGGAGCGCCGGGATAGCGAGTAGAGCCACCAACCACCAACACTGAACCGCGGCTAAACTTGTCCACCGCCGAAGACTGCGGTGCCATTACATCTAAGTAGTCGTCAAGGTCGGGGCGCCATGCTACAGGATCTGCTTCACGAACAAGTCGCTCGGTCTGCTCGGCCAAAGGAGCTACAACGATGGACCCGCAGGCATCGCGGCCATCATCAGCCAACAAACCAGGTTTAAGCACGAGCATTGTTACGGTTATGTCGGCAGCTACGCAAGGGCCAGATGCCACGCCGCGCTGGGCAGAAAGTCCACTTGGCACATCAGCAGAAACCACACGCGCACCCGACGCATTCACTGCGTCAATCCATACATTGAAAGGTGGACGAGCGCTGCCCTGAAAACCCGTACCCAACATGGCATCAACCACGACATCGGCACTAGCGAGCAGAGCATCCAACTGATCGCGCGGAGGAGCAACCATCACACCAACGCCTGCTTTATGGGCTGCTTGAGCACACACACGTGCAAGATCACTATGAATATCTTCGATCTCTGCAGGTGAAACCACAGTTACGCTGAGTCCACGACGCTTGAGTTCATCTGCTGCTACCCAGCCATCACCACCATTGTTACCCAAGCCCGCAAGGACGGCAACCTCATGAATGCCTTCCATGCGCAGTACTTCATGGGCCAGCGCAGCACCTGCGCGGTGCATAAGCTCTGACACGCTCACACCTGCCTTGGTGAGCGCCTCCTCAACCCTTTTGACATCTTCGACATTAAGCACTGGCTGCATGTCATCACTCCTTTGTGGGGTTTGTCTGGATACGCTCTAATTCATCAATTACCGTCCGAGCACGGCGAAAAGTGGCGCGCAGCTCCTCGACAGGATCACGTTTTTCTTCAAGGCGCGGACGCGCATCTTCGGTCACAGCAACTGCATTGGCAACAGCCACTTCGTGTGTCAAAGACAGCGAGAGGGCAATTTCGGTAACACCTGCTTTTTGTGCCAATTCAAGTGCACGACCAGCAAGAACAGCATGATTCTTGCCATCTTCATCGCGCTCAACAGTCACATTTCTCATCCAGATACCATCCTCGGGACCCGCTCCCAAGGCAGTCGCGACGGCCCCGCGAGCAGCAAAACGCGCTGCATAGTGAGCTGCAGGGCGAGGACGAGATTCGCAGTAACGACGCTCATCATCAGTAAATACCCGACGGGCCATTGACGGCCGGCGGGCCAAAGTACGCTCAACGCGCTCTATATCCATGATGTTAACGCCGATGCCAGCTGTTGCCATAACCCTACTCCACCGTCACAGACTTTGCGAGGTTACGAGGCTTATCCACGTCGCAACCGCGCTCCATCGCGACAAAACGAGCAAGCATCTGCAAATGCACAATAGCTACAATAGGCACGAGTTCTTCCTCGGGGACAGGCGGAATCCAAAGGGTATTCTCACATTGACGCGCCACATCAACATCACCATCAGTGGCCACCGCGATGCAGTGTGCACCACGAGCATGAACTTCTTGGATGTTCGAGACCGTCTTGTCATGCACATGGTCTGCCGGCACAATTGCAACCACAGGGAAACCTGGCTCAAGCAGAGCAATCGGGCCGTGCTTCATCTCGCCTGCAGGATAGGCCTCAGCATGCAAATAGCTGATTTCCTTGAGCTTGAGCGCACCTTCAAATGCCGTAGTTGCATTGACGCCACGACCCAAAAATAGCGCTGAATGAGCCTTGCGAAAAACCTGTGCTACACGCTTGTCTTGCCAGCTACGCTTCAAAACCTCGCGGATGAGATTGGGCAGCGCCTCAAGGTCATGATAACGTCGAGAAATTTCTTCCGTGGTCATGGCACCCTTGGCAAAGGCAAGTCGTAACGTCAAGAGGCATGCAGCAACTACCTGCGCTGTATAAGCTTTGGTCGAAGCAACACAAACCTCAGGCCCTGCTTGTACATACATTGTACCGTCGGACTCTCGCGCAGCAGTTGAGCCAAGGACATTGGTAATGGCAAAGACCTTACAACCCAAAGCCTTCATACGACGAGCTGCCGTCAGTGTGTCTGCTGTCTCGCCCGACTGGGTCACGATAACGCAAAGCGTATGGCCGGTAACCAATGGATCTTTATAGTTAAGCTCGGAAGCATACTCACAAATCGTAGGAATATGTGCCCAGCGCTCAATCAACTCACGAGCAATGAGACATACATGGTACGAAGTGCCACACGCAACCAAATACACACGATCAATTGCCGCTAGCTCTTCTTTTGTCATTGAAAGCTCATCAAGCTCAATGCCATGCTTGCCCAAACGGCCTGCCAGCAGCCGCTCCAGCGCTTCGGGCTGCTCGGCAATTTCCTTTGCCATAAAGTCAGGATAGCCTCCCAGCGTTGCCGCAGAAGCATCCCAATCCACCTGTAAGGTCTGAGGATATTCGCAGGGTGTGCCATCTGCCTCAAATACCTCGACTTTGCCATTAGCGCAAAGGCGCGCAAACTGACCGTCTTCAAGATTGATAACTTCAGAAGCAACGCCTGCAAGTGGCATAACGTCGGAAGCAGCATAAGCACCTTCAGGGGTTGAAGCAACTACCAGCGGAGAGCCCTTGCGTGCCACGACAAGCTCACCTGGTGCATCGGCACACTCAACCGCTAGCGCCCATGAGCCTTCAAGGCGCGATACGGCATTGCGAACTGCTGCCAGCAAATTGCCGCGCGCGGGACCATTCCACGCATCTTCTACTAAATGCGCCACCACTTCGGAGTCAGTCTCACTCTTGATTTCATGGCCATGCTGCATAAGATAGCTGCGCAAGCTGAGATAGTTTTCGATAATGCCATTGTGCACAATAGCAATGCGTCCTGTGCAATCAGTATGAGGATGTGCATTGCGATCGGTCGGCGCACCATGTGTCGCCCAACGTGTGTGAGCAATACCTTGGGTACCTACCAAATTTGCCGTTTGGCAGCGCTCGGCAAGAGTTGCTACACGACCGGAACACTTCACCGCATGCAGTTCGCCATCAGGAGACAAGATAGATAGACCCGCGGAGTCGTAGCCGCGATATTCTAGGGCCTGTAGGCCATCAAGCAAAAATTGCTGTACTTGCTTTCTGCCGGTAAAGCCAACGATGCCGCACATGTATGCCTTCTTCCAAAAGAGCCATATTCTGCATAATTCTACCAGCATCAACAAAAGACGATATATAGAAAGTACGCATAATTAAATTGCTTATATAGCTCCCACGCAGACTCCGGAAGCACCCGCTCCCGCTGCAGACGGGTTCAATAAGCGCCCTTCAACCCACATCGGGTTCAATATGTGCCCTTACGCCAATTTTTATCTGAGCATTCTCCGGCGATTTGGTACGCTTTTGAACCGCCTGTGGAAAAGTGCCTACAACGGGTTCAATAAGCGCCCTCGCAACAATTTTTATCAGAGCTTTTGTGGCGTGTAAGGTACGGTTTTGAACCGTTTGCATAAAGGGGGATGCAACGGGTTCACAAAGTGCCCTTTAACAAATTGCATGTTCAGCGCAATTATACGCTTGGATATTGCAACAAAAGAAGGACCAGTGGTGCCACAGCGGCAACCACTGGTCCTGTAATTACACGCAACTCTCAGCTCAAGATATCGTTAGCGAGCAAAACAAGCAAAACAATTGCAGCTTGCGGGCTCACTTACGCAAGCAGACCCTCAACCGTCTCCACAAGATCGGCAGCAGTAAGCTTGAACTCCGCCTGCAAGAAGTCGGGCGTACCTACCTGACCAAAACGCTCGTTGACGCCATGGCGCTTAAACGACACTGCAACACCACCCTCCATCAGGGTAGCAGCAACAGCTTCACCCAAACCGCCAACGATGCTGTGATTTTCGAAAGTCACCACCGCACGCTTACCGACCGCCTCAGCCAAAACAAGCTCGACGTCAAGAGGCTTGATGCAGAACATATCGATAACCTCTGCAGAAATACCCTTCTCGGCAAGCAAATCCGCTGCCTTAAGCGCATCAGCAACTAACTGACCAGCGCTAATAATCAGCACATCAGAGCCCTCGCGAACTACGTTGCCCTTGCCCATCTCAAAAGTTGAGCCATCAGCATAAATAGAAGGAGCATCCTTGCGCCCTGTGCGCAGGTAATGAATACCATCCATCTTGGCAAACTCGCGCACAATCCAGTCTGCCTGCACCGCATCAGCCGCATCACAAACAACAGAACCTGGCAATGTACGCATAATTGCAACATCTTCCCAGGTCGTATGCGTGCCACCGTTTGCACCCACAGTAAAGCCGGGATCAGAACCCCAGATATTGATCGTATTGTCCGCGTAGCCACCAGACAGGAAAATCTGGTCAAAAGCGCGACGTGTCGCAAAAGGGCCAAAAGTATGAGTAAAGGGAATAAATCCCTCAGAACTCATACCAGCAGCAATGCCCATCATGTCAGCCTCAGCAATACCTACTTGCACATATTGCTTGGGATGTGCTTCCAAAATCTTACTCGTACCAGAAGCGCCACCAAGATCAGCTTCAAGCATAATAATCTTGTCGTTAGTGTTCATGAGGTCAATGATGGTATCGCAAATGGTATCGCGATATGAAGCACCCTTGCCGCCGAGCGTTTCGGAAAGTGTGAACATTTATGCCTCACTCCCTTCAATTTCTGCATCAAGAGCAGCAATGGCTTCATCGGTTGCCTGGTTGATTTCGTCGTTATTCCACTTCATAGAGTGGTTAGAAACAGCAGTCTCAAAGTACTTGACGCCGGCACCCTTAACAGTATCCAGAACGATTGCATTGGCAGAGGATTTGTTCTGCTTTGCAGCCTCAATAGCAGCATCAATCGCGGCAATATTTTGACCGTTGACCTTTTGAGTCTCAAAGCCGAAAGCTTTCATCTTCTCCACGCAATCAAAACCGTAGAGAACCTCGTCAGTAGTACCGTCAAGCTGCTTTTTGTTACTATCGATAAAGACGATACAGTTGGAAAGTTTCTTGGCCGCAATAAACTGGAATGCCTCCCAACACTGGCCCTCATTGAGCTCACCGTCGCCTACGATGAGATAGGTGTGCGCATCAGATCCTTTAAGCGCAAGTGCCTGAGCAATGCCCGCTGCCTCAGAAGTGCCCTGACCTAGCGAACCCGTCGTTGCATCAACACCCGGAGTTTTCAGGCGGTCAGTGTGAGATGGTAGATTGGTTCCGCCATCATTAAGCATCATTAACCACTCTTTGGGGAAAAAGCCTCGCTCTGCCAGCACAGAATACATAACGGGACCTGCATGGCCCTTGGACAAGACAATGCGGTCGCGCTCTTCCCACTTAGGGTTTGCAGGGTCGTGTTTGAGCTGCTTGGTATACAAATCGGCCATCAACTCAACCAAGGACAAGGAGCCACCAATATGACCATATCCGCGGTGCTGCAACATGGCAAGTACATCGCGACGCACCTTTGCCGCAAGTAGCGTTGCCTCCTTGAGCTCTTCTTCTTTCACCGTGCCTCCAATGAGTTGTGAAACCTTTAGAACAAAAAAGAGCCCTGCGAGCCGAAGCTACACAGGGCGTTTATTCAAAAATCTAGCCCAGCTTTGCCTTGAGCTTTTCTTCAAGCTCGGCCTTGTCGAGGATGTTGCTCAGAACAACTTTGCGATCCTCGGGGATGTTGGCAATGAAGTCACCGAGGTCGGCACCAACCACAAAGAGGTCGGCAGCCGTGGGGTTGATATCAGAAATGGTGGTGTGATCAACCTCGATCTCGCTGTGACCAAGCTTCTTGACAACTTCCTCGGTGTTCATGTGAACAATGAGACTGGAGCCGAGACCAGAACCACAGGCGCACATAATCTTACGAATAGCCATAGTGATCTCCTTTTGGTTGGGCCGCCAATAATCGTTTTAGCGGCGTGTTCGTACCTAGTCTATCCACTTTTTCTAGCAGTAATACAAAACAAATTACCACGCCGATAAACGGTGCTTCTAGCGAAGGAGCCGAAGACACTCGGGCTCCGGCTCCATGTTTGGCTATCTCGTCATTCGGACAAGAACTGAGGCATTAGGCCTGCTTCTTGGGAGCGACGAAGTTGTAGATAATCGGCAGCAAGTAAACGATGACACAAATGGCAACAAGCAGACCACCCTGTGCAAAGTTCACAGTGTTACCAAAGACGATACCCATCCAAGAGAAGTCAGCATCAGAGAACGTAGTGCCAACATAGCCCAGAGCGCTAAAGACAGGCATGCAAATCATAGGTAGGAAGGTAATGAGCAGACCATGTGCAAAGGAGCCAGCGATGCAGCCTTTGAGACCGCCCTCAGCATTACCAAAGACACCAGCGGTTGCACCACAGAAGAAGTGTGGCACGACACCGGGGAGGATAAGAGCAACCGGAATGGCTGTGTTGATGCCGTTAAGAATAAGCAGACCAACGATACCGCCGATGAAGGAGCTCAAGAAGCCGATGATGACAGCGTTAGGAGCATAGGTGAAGGCAACGGGGCAGTCCAAAGCAGGCTTTGCGCCAGGAACGAGCTTGTCAGCAATACCCTTGAAAGCAGGAACGATCTCGCCAATGATCAGACGGACGCCGGACAGGATGATGTAGACGCCACCAGCAAAGCTCATGCCAGAGGTAAGAGCCCAGACAATCCAGTTGGTCTTGGTCTCGGTGCCAATGTTAAGCAGAGCACCAAGGTTGCCAACAGTAAGACCATAAGGAGCAAGCAGCTCAGCAGCTGCAGCTGCATCGGTACCAGCAGGAACGATGTTCAGCAGACCCTTGGCAACAGCAACGCCAACAACAATCAGGAAGAAAACCATCATCGTGATGGAAATAGAAACGGTAGTATCACGCAGGAAGACAAGACGCTTGGGGAAGTTAATCTCCTCGGTGCTCTTGCGCTTGGGGTCATTAGCAAAAAGCTTACCAATAACGCCTGCAAACCAATAACCGATACCGCCAAAGTGGCCCAAGGCAACACCGTCGGTGCCAGTAACCTTACGGAAGGTGACCTGGCAATAAGCGGGAGACAGAACCATGATGAAACCAAGCAGGCAACCACCAGCAATGTACAGAGAGACACCCTCAAGGTGACCAGCGCCACCAAGAATGACAGCAATCATGCATGCCATGTACAGAGTGTGGTGACCAGTCAGGAAGATATAAGGCATACGGGAGAAACGGGCCAGAACAATATTGAGCGCCATGCCCAAAGCCATGATGATGGCGGAGCTGGTGCCAAAGTTCTGAAGAGCGTCAGCGACAACTGCCTCGTTGTTGGGAACAACGCCCTGCATATTAAAGGCGTAGTTAAAAAGCTCACCAAAGGCGAGCAGAGAGCCAGTCTGCAGGAAAGATGCACCTGCGGACAGCACCAAGAAGCCAACAATGGTTTTAATGGTGCCCTTGACAACATCTTCGATAGGCTTGTGCTGCAGGCAAAGACCCACAAGTGCAAGCAGACCGACTAGAATAGCCGGCGTCGACAGAATGTTGACAACAAAGTCTAGTACTGCCATTTTTCCTCCTCCAGTTGCAATGTGCTTTACATGGTTCTGCTTGTATTACAAACGTGCTCAGACGGCTAAGCCGCAAAGCCACGCATTAGGCGACAGGTGCCTCAACAAAAATCCTGTAAACCTCATCGGCATCAGCAGCAGTTGCCACTTTTTCGATGTTTGCAGGGTCGGCAAACATCGTCGCCAAGATGCGCATAACATCAATGTGCGAATCGGGATCTGTTGCAGCCAACGTAACGATGACGCGAACAGGCTCGCCGGGTTTGAATTCGACACCCTGACGCGCAATGGTTACCGCGAGTTGCTGCTTGATAACGCCCTGCTCGGGACGAGCATGTAAAAGAGCCAAATCCGGAGCAAGCACAAAGTACGGACCAAACTTGTTTGTGTTTTCGATGATGCCGTCAATATAGGCAGGTGTAACAAAGCTGCCATCTACCAGCGGTTGGACGGCAACATGAATAGCGTTTTGCCAGTCTGCACAAGAAGGAACAATCTGCACGTTTTCTCTTTTGAGCATTTCAGACATAGCACCCATAGTGTTACCTCCCCTCAAAAATCGGCTCTAAACACTAAAAGCACCTTAAGATCTTTCTGTTAGCGCTTAAGCTTTTGGAAAGTTCATAGATGCTTCTCATTACGTGCATATTCTATTCATGTTTTTTCCTGTTTTGTTCGAAAAAAGTACACATTTGCGTTTCTTCTTGTTTTGTACATAATTCCTACATATTTATGGTAAATTTAAAAAAGGTTCAACAGTTTGGAGGTATCGTGAGATAAATTTTTTCACAAGCTCATCGGCCTAGAGAGGGGGTGCGAGCTTGTTTCGTCGGGAGCGCTGGGAGCAAATCGTTGCTATTCTTGAAATCGAGGGTTCGGCTAGTGTCGAGAACCTTGCACGTCGCTTTGGCGTGAGCGTCGATAGTATCCGCAAGGATTTACAAAGTCTTTCTCGCGAAGGCCGTATTGAGCGTTATTACGGTGGAGCCCGCAGGATTAGTAATCCCTCCCCTACTGCTGTCCGCCGTAGTGGTCAGAACTTTGCTCGAGGTTCCGGAGCTGCCCCCCGGCCTACTGCTCAAACTCATCCTTGGCCTTGGAATATCTCCGAACCCACCTTGGGCCCCATTTCTGTCGAACAAGAAGCTGATACCACAGCACATCAAGCTCGCGAAGCAGTTGCCCGGCGCGCATATCTTGAAATCAATAATGGTGACTCCATTTTCTTGGATGTGTCGCGAACAAACCTGTTGCTAGCAGATTTAATTGCCGAAGGCGACAAGCGTGTCATTGTTACCACCAATATGATTGAAGTGCAGCAGCGCCTGTCTTCTCTATCTCATGTTACGGTGTTAGGTACAGGCGGCTATCTCAACGTACAAGTTACAGGTTCAATGAGTTCTGCTACCCAAAGTTTGTTGGAGCCTCTACTGATGGCAAAGGCATTTATCGGAGCAAGCGGCGTCAATCTCAAACAAGGAGCCGTGACTTCCAACTCCATCGACACCGGCGAGATGAAAGAGCGTGTGATTCATAATGCCTCCTATCGCTTTCTGCTGGTAGAAGAAGAGAAGTTCCATCGTCCTGGCATGTTCCGTTTTGCTTCCATCACGGACTTCTCAGCAATTATCACAAACACTTCGGATCCTGAGATCTTGGCCAAGCTTTCTCGCTATGGCATCCCCACACTTCGCTCAAATCCAAGCTAGTTAGGCATGCCGAGCTCTTCAGCCAAGCAAATCCGCCTACGCTTAAACTCACTTTCTTCTCAGATCCGCCATCGCCCCATCCCCATATTCATGCACGTAAGAAAAAATGTCTGGGTATATGTCCTATCTATACCCCCATCTGTTCCAACTTGAGGTTGGGTCAGGTAGAAGCAGAGCGTACGAGAAGGGTACACGTCTGTGATATCAACTTGCCTTGTAGCAACGCATCGTGTAGCAGAAGCCACACTCTGTTTCATGCCAAGTGCCAAACACCACGTTCTACTTCACTTTTTTCATCAAAAGCCACGCATCTCTTCATGCCCAAAAAATTTACCTGCGGAAACGTCAGGTCCTTTGAAATAGAATGTGGCTTTTGACATTTTTTCTGAAACAGAACGTGGCTTTTGGCAAGTAGGATCGCGCCGCTTGAAACGATGTGTGGCATTTGACAAGCAAAGCTGGGCGAGATGAAACGGGATGTGGTGTTTGACAAGCAGAGCCATACCGATTGAAACGATAGGTGGCCTTTGGCAAGCAGAGACAGATTGCAGCTGGGCAGAGCACCACAGCAAGCCCAGAGCGGCACCGCACGCGGAACACCAGAGCGCCCCACCGCCGCACACAAAGCCACAACACAAAAAAGCCCGCCGGTTTCCCAGCGGGCGGAAAGGGCAAAACCCAGATATGCACAAAATGCGACGCAGAAAGTTTAGCGCTTGGAGAACTGCGGACGCTTACGAGCCTTCTTCAGACCGTACTTCTTGCGCTCGACAGCACGTGCATCACGGGTGAGGAAGCCGGCCTTCTTGAGGTCAGCGCGGTACTCACCAGCAGAAAGCAGAGCACGAGCAATGCCCAAGCGAATTGCGCCAGACTGACCATTGATGCCGCCGCCATCACAATTGGCAAAAACATCAAAGTGGTCAACGGTATCAGTCACACGGAAAGGCGCCAAAGCATTGTCAACAAGCTGCTGACGACCAAAGTAGTTGAGGGCGTCGCGGCCATTGACCACGACCTTGCCAGTGCCGGGTACGAGACGCACGCGAGCGGTGGCCTCCTTACGACGGCCAGTGCCGGTGTAGACGACAGTATCTGCCATGGCTAGGCCCTCCAATCAATCTGCGTGGGATTCTGAGCGGTGTGAGGATGCTCGGGGCCAGCATAGACCTTGAGCTTCATGCCCTGCTGACGACCCAATTTGGTCTTGGGAAGCATGCCCTTGACAGCGTGCTCAACAACACGCTCAGGATGCTTTTCCATAGCTTCCTTAAAAGACTCAAAATGCATTCCGCCCAGCCAGCCGGAGTAGCGCCAGTAGCGCTTTGCATCTGCCTTGTTGCCGGACAAAACAACCTTGTCAGCGTTGATAACGACAACAAAGTCACCCGTGTCAGCATTAGGGGTGTACTGCGGCTTATTCTTGCCGCGAAGCGCCATAGCCGCCGTCGTTGCGAGGCGACCGAGCGTTGCGCCATCAGCGTCGATGAGCAACCACTTGCGCTCAATCTCGCCCTTGTTGGCGTAATGAGTCGACTTGTTCACTTGACTCCTCCACTTACCTACTAAAATGCGCCAGCTCCTGGACGAACAGACGCTTGCTTTTTCTTCTCAGAGATTACGGGGCTCTGCAAAGAAGCGTTCTCAAGTATAGCGCGAAAAAATGCCCATGTGCAGGGCTTTTTTTCATACACAACTTATACAAGCAAACCCCCACTAGACAATCTAGCGGGGGTCACAACTACAAAATGTCCGGCTTAAAACCCAGGAGGACAAAAAACCATCTGTTCCTGCAGCTTTACTTACTTAAGCAAAGCCAGCGCCTCGCTATCGGCAACAATTGTGCAGTCAGGATGCAGCTGCAAAGCAGAGGCAGGCACTTCAGGCGTCACGGGACCACGAACAGTATCGTAAATTGCCTGTGCCTTCTTGGGACCATTAGCAATCAGCAGAACGCGACGAGCACGCATGATGGTGCCAACACCCATGGTGTATGCCTGACGAGGTACGTCTTCAATATGATCAAAGAGACGGCTATTTGCCTCAATGGTCGACTCAGTAAGATCAATGCATTGGGTACCAGCAGCAAAGGCGGCGGCGGGCTCGTTAAAACCAATATGACCGTTATTACCAATGCCTAGCAGCTGCAGATCGACATATCCAGCAGCTTCAACCAACGCATCATAACTCGAGCATGCTTCTTCAGCGTTGGGGTTGGAGCCATCGGGTACGTGGGTTGCCTCAATATCAATATTGATGTGTGAGAAGAGATGCTCGTTCATAAAGTAGTGGTAACTCTGAGGATCATCGTGAGACAGACCACGATACTCATCAAGGTTGTACGAGCTTACCCGAGAGAAATCCAAATAGCCCTGCTTGTACCAATCAATAAGTTGATTGTACGCCCCAATAGGAGTGGTACCCGTAGCCAAACCCAAAGCACAATTGGGCTTGAGCAGTACCTGTGCACCAATAATGGCTGCAGCCTTGCGACTCATATCCTCATAGTCTTTTGCCTCAATGATGCGCATACGGCATCTCCTTTCGCGGAAACCCAATGAAACTCATTTTTAAGCCGAGCAAAACGTTCGTTCACTCAAATCTTTCGCAACAATACTGGATTACACCTTACTCATCAATTGCAGCGCAAAACCACTTGGTAAGAGAAGTGGGATGGGTAATGCCCGTACCCACAACAACTGCCCACGCGCCCGCACTCATAGCAGCAGCAGCATCAGCTGGTGTGTGGACATGCCCTTCACAAATCACAGGCATGCCTGGGAATTCTTCAACCGCCTGACGCAAAATTGGCAAATCGGGGCCTTCCGCCATTGTGGTATTGATAGCAGCCTTGTTGTGCGAAAGAGTTGTCGAAACCAAATCACAACCAGCAGCAACTGCGCGACGAATATCTTCGATTGTCATGCAGTCAGCCATCACCAGCGTCTCGCACTGCGCGCGCAAATCAGCAACCGTCTGTTCAAAGCTGCGGCCATCCGGACGAGGGCGATCCGTCGCGTCGATTGCAACCACATCAGCACCTGCATTTACACAAGCAATAGCATGGCGCAGAGTTGGTGTGATATAGACACCCTCATGGCCTTCTTTCCAAATACCAATAACGGGAACGTCCACTCGACCCTTGATAGCAGCAATATCGGACAATCCTTGACAGCGAATAGCTGCGGCCCCTCCTAGCTCGCATGCACGCGCCATCTGAGCCATAGTTTCGGGATGACGCAAGGGCTCACCAGGATAAGCCTGCACGCTAACGATGAGTTTGCCCTTCAGATTTTGGATGAGCTGTGGCACTGCCATGAAGCTTCCTCCTACTCACTAATCTCTGCGTAACCTGAGTGCAAGAAGTTTTCTGCCGCACCGATAATCGGAGCATCTCCACCGAGATCACCACTGACAATCGCTGTCTTTTGGACGGGCGGCATTGCTTGTCCCATAAACGCCTGATGCATGGCATCAGACCAGTCGGGACCGCACTGTGCTACCGAGCCAGACAATATGACGCAGGCAGGGTCAAGCATATTGCACATGCTACCAAGTACCTCACCTAATGCTCTGCCCGCGCGCTCTTCTGCTCCTTTGGCGGCACTATCCCCATCCGCAGCCAGCCGATCAATTTCAGCACCATCCATGGGACTGCCATCTGCCTGAGTATCACTGCCACCAAGGCGAATAAATTCCTCAATAATGCCAGGACCTGCAGCAATAGGCTCAAGATGACCAGTTGCTCCGCAAGAACAGGGAACACCTGCCGCTGCAATGCAGGCTACATGTCCGATGTGTCCTGCTTCATCGTGAGCACCAAGCATGATGGTGCCACGTTCTACATAGGCGCCACCAATGCCAGTACCGACAGCTACCACCAAACAGCTCGACATTCCACGACCACCGCCGCGGCGCGCCTCACCTAGAGCATGAGCATGTACATCATTCAAAACGCGGCAAGGCAGACCCGAGGCAGCGCTAACTTCTGCTCCCAGATGCGTACCGCCCCACCCAGGCATAAGATCATTTGCAAAGGTAATGTCCCCGTTGCGAGGATTAACCACACCTGCGCTGGAAATACCCACACCAATAGGTTCGACACCCAGCTCACAAGCACGCGTTTGAGCAGCTTTGACCTGCTCGATGACTGTCGCCAAGACGTGCTCGCCGCCGCGTTTGGCCTCAGTGGGAACTTTTTCGACTGCCTCAACGCGGACTGAATCCTCGCTCAGCAATACAATCCCACACGCAATCTTGGTACCGCCAATATCAACGCCTACAACTGCAGTTTCTTTTGACATATGTCAACCTCCTTAGAGCAGACCGTTATTCGCAAGTACCGTGCGAATAGCTTCTACCTTGGTACCCTCAAGCCGCTTTACCGGGCGAAGCATTTGATTGGTAGCAAAAATACCCATGAGTTGCAGCGCAGTCTTAAAGGCGCCAACGCCACCCGCATAGCCCTGAACACCTGAAGTGACATCAAAAATGTGGCTAATTTCGTTTAGCTTATCCTGCTCGGCCTTAACTGTTGCCCATTCCCCTGCCTCAGCAGCTTTCCACATGCGGACGTAGCCCGTAGGCTCTACATTAGCAAGACCAGGCACCGAGCCATCAGCACCAGAAAGATATGCGCCATCAACTACAATTTCGTGGCCTGTCAGCAGTGACAGAGGATGTCCTGCTTTCTCATTTGCTTGGCAGAGATAGCGGAAGGAAATGTCATCGCCAGAGGAGTCCTTGACACCAGCAAGCACGCCCTCCTCACCCAAACGAACGAGCATCTTCCAATCAAGCTTGGTGTGTACGCATACAGGAATGTCATAAGCAAAAATCGGCAAATCGAGCGCCTCGTGTAGGGCACGAAAATGCGCTTCATTCTCGGCTTGCCCACCCAAGGCATAGAACGGCGCTGTAGCCACCAGAGCATCTACGCCCAGCTCCTGAGCGCGCTTGCCCTGCTCAAGTACGCGCTCGGTCTCAGTATCAATGATGCCAAGCAAAACGGGAACGCGGTGGTCAACAATCCGTACAGCTTCGCGCGCAATTTCGTCACGACGCTCGTCCGTAGCAAAAGCAACTTCACCCGACGAGCCCAAGAAGAACAAACCATCAACACCCGCATCAATCATGCGGTTGATGCTACGCTCGAAAGACTCAACATCAAGCTGACGATCATCAGTATCGGGAACAACCACAGGAGGTACAACACCACGAAGTTTGAAATCTGACATTGTCTTTCCTTTCCTATGTTGGAAGTACTTCTTCTCTGTATGCAAGCCTACAAGTGCATAAACGCCAAAAGTTTATTTTCGAAGTCATTGACTCGTTCGTGGGCATATTTTGGATAATCCACGCAGGTCACATTCCCTGCAAGAGCAGATACCACCTCTTTGGTAGCAGATGGCAATGCCTCTGTATCTATCAAACAACGCCCCACCAATGTCTGCGTGGTCACAAGCGCTGCAAATGAACGCGTATCTACATAACTCAGTGTGTTAAACAACGCTTCCGCAGTTGCGCCACTTGGGTCAGCTTCGCGAAAATGTCGCCGTAATCCTACAGTCAAATCCCCATCAGCATCGCTCTCCCACAGACGTTGCCAGTTTGCCGCAGAAGGGTTGAGTGCAGCGCATTTAAGTAGCGTTGCTGGACTCAAAATTATCGAGTTTAAAGCAGCGGCGTCTACAGCGAGCGCTCCACCCAAGCCTTCGCCCCAAAGCATGAGTCCCGAACGAGCACAAAATGTTTGAGTTGCCGCAATGCTTACAGCAGTTAGCGCATCTTCGATAATCTGGACCAACTCCAAAGCGTTGGGGCCATTTTGCCAACCACGAGTAACATCGCCTGACCATGAGCGCATCTCTGGCGCAAATACCGAATACCCCAGGGACACAAAACGAGAAAGGTGAAACCAGCCTCGCTGTGGTCGACCTACATCATGAAAAACCACCACACAAGGTCCTTGTGACAGCTGCTTTGGTTGGAGATAGCGTGCGTGCAGTTCTGCTCCATCGCTTGCGAGATAGCTCAGATACTCGCATCTAAGCTTTGAACTGCTTTTTATGACATCTGCGGGATGGCGCTGCACGTTTTGATCAAGCAAAACTCGACCTGCCCGCACACGCCAGTACTCTTCAAAATCGCGGGGAGCACTCATTATACGTTTGCACCTCCCCTTATGCCTACAAGACCCAACTGATAAAAATCATTAATCAAATCATCGTAAGCTTGGATTTCCTCATGACCAAAAGATGGAAACGTTACATGAGTCTTGGGGCAGTTGAGTGCATTGTAGACGGCATATTGCGTAGGCAGAGGGCAAACCGTATCGGAAAGGCCAGACCCAAACAGCACTTCGCAGCGCACCAAATGAGCAAAGCTCAGCGTATCGATATAGGCAAGTTTGCCAAAGATCTCGTCTTGGCGTGTGCCATCTGGATCAAACCAACGCGAGTAATAACGTAGTCCCTCATAAGCAATTTCATCTCGACCCAGCTCAAAGACCCGATGAAAATCCGACAAGAAGGGATACAAAATAGAGGCACGTGTAATCAAATCGGAATTAAGCGCACAGCACGCAATGCCCATTCCGCCGCCTTGGGATGCGCCATTCACAAAGACACGAGCAAAATCAATACCCTGTAACTGACGCACAATCCGACAAAGTATGCGCACGTCTTGGTAAAGACGCACGTAGTAACTGTCCTTCATATCTCCATCAATGCCTGCAATGAGATGCCCTGAAACCGTTGTGCCTTTAAATCCACCGACATCTTCGCTTTTGCCACCCTGTCCAGGGTTATCCATAGCGAGCACCGCATATCCCAAGCCCGCAAAAGAGGCCTGCTCAAACCAGCTACGTGTAGCTCCTGGATAACCATGAAACTGCAATACTAGAGGCACCCGCGCATCTGTAACCGGCAAGACGTACTTTGCATATAGCCGCGCTTCGCCCATCCCATAAAACCACAAATCAAAGAAATGGCAGCTATCATACTGGAGCACCTCGTCTGCAGGCGAGATGTCATAACGTAGCGGCATGGCATCGGCCTCAGCCATCCTCTCCGCCCAAAACTCATCAAAGTCAGGCGGCAGCACGGTAGCGCCATGTGCTTTTTTGAGTTCTGCAAGCTGAGATGCAGTTACAGGCACAAGCCACCTCCAGATATACCAGACCAATGAGCGGAGACGCGGCATCTCGTATGAGACGCCGCGTCAAAGACAATCAAGTGTTTATCTTCCCAATTTGGGGTGGAGCAACGAAGGCGCAGCGGCAAGAAGAGTCCTTGTGTACTCATCTGACGGGTTATGGAACACCTCGTCCGAAGGTCCAAATTCAACAACCTTGCCCTTGTTCATAACAGCAATATCATCGGAGACATAGTGCACCGAAGAAATATCGTGAGAGATAAAGACCATTGCTAGACCCAAATCGCGTTTAAGGTCAGTCAATAGGTTCAAAATCTGTGCACGCACCGACACATCCAGTGCAGAAGTAGGCTCATCAGCGATGATTGCATCGGGTCCCAGCGAAAGCGCACGAGCAATAGCCACACGCTGACGTTGGCCACCTGAGAGCTGACCCGGCAAAGCCTCAAGACTACTTGAGGGCAAGCCGACCATATCCAACAATTCGCGCACACGTTTTTCTTGCTCGGGAGCACTGCCAATGTGATGTACCAACAATGGATCCATTAGCTGGTCATGCACAGTCATGCGAGCATTAAGCGCAGTGGCAGGATTTTGGAAGACCACCGAAATGACACGGCCAATCTTCATACGATCCTCGGCAGAGCGTTTTGTCACGTCTACGCCTTTAAACCATACTTTACCCTCAGTAGGCGTCTGTAGACCACACATAACATTGGCGGTCGTGGACTTGCCACAGCCAGACTCGCCGACAATACCAATCGTACGCCCTGGCATCAAGCGCAGCGTGACACCTTTCACCGCCTGCACCAAATTAGGATGCAGAATGGGACCTGTACGTGTACGGAAAGTCACCTTGATGTCATCAAGAAAGATGATAGGGGTAACACCATCTACCGTGCCATCAGGCGCAGTGTTCTGAATGGTTTCGCTCATTACTCAACACCTCCCTTGACTTGCTGTGCATGTGGTACAAGACCAGCAGCAATCATGTCCTCATCGGGAATTTCGTTATACACATGGTTGGGCTGACCCGCTTCAGTCTTGAGGATAGGCCTGATATCCAAACCAAGCTCAGGATGACTCGAGCGCGGAGCAAAGCGATCGCCTGTGGGGAAGTCCTTGGGCGAGGGCACAGTTCCTGGCACCTGATGCAACCTGCCACTTGCTGCCTCGATGGAAAGGACCGAGCCAAGCAAACCACGGGTGTATTCGTGAATCGGATTGGCAAGCAGTTCGCTTGTAGGAGCCTGCTCGACAACCTGACCGGCATACATAACCGTGATGTAGTTAGCAACTTCAGCAACCAAGGCCAAGTCGTGACTGACAAAGAGCATGGCAAAGCCAAGCTTCTCACGCAGCTCATTCAAAAGCTTGATGACCTGCTTTTGCACCGTAACGTCAAGCGCTGTTGTAGGCTCATCGCAAATTACCAAACGTGGATCACGCGTCAGAGCCATAGCGATAAGCACGCGCTGGCACTGACCACCGGACAACTCATGCGGGTAACTTTCAAGCGTACGTTTGGGATCAAGACCAACAAGCTCAAGAAGCTCTTCAGCCGAGCGCGTGCCACCACGATCGGTGAGCTGCTTCATCTGAGCTCGGATAAGCATTGACGGGTTAAGTGAGGACAATGCGTCCTGAGGCACCATAGCGATTTCGTGGCCGCGCAGGGCTTCGCGTTCCTTGTCGCTCAGATCCAACAGATTGCGACCATCGTAAAGAATCTCACCCGAAACCGTTGCGCGCGGATCAAGCAGACCCATCACCGTAAGAGCTGTGATGGATTTGCCACAACCAGACTCGCCCACCAGACCCATGGTCTGACCGGGACGAACGGCATAGCTTACGTGGTCAACCACATTGACATCACCATGGCGTGGGAAGCGGATACAAAGATCCTTAACCTCAAGCAAAGGCTTCACACTGTAGTCAGGCTTATGACGATCGGTGCGCTGAAGCTCTACATCATGCAATGCAGCAAGCGAGGCGGCAAGAGCGGGAGCCTGAGCTTTGTAAGCAGAGACAGGATCAGCGAGAACACGATCTTTTTCACGAGTGGATTCGTTGTTTGCATCAACACTAGCTGTAGGAGCTGCAACGATTGCGTCAGTGATGCCCTCAGCCAAGATATTGAGGGCAAGCGAGGTCAGCATAATTGCCAGACCAGGATAGAGCGCCTGCCACCAACGACCTGCTAAAACGCCTCCACGAGCGTTAGACAAAATATTGCCCCAGGTAGGAGTTGGCTCAACAATACCAGCACCAATAAAGGTAAGAGATGCCTCAAAAACAATAGCATCTGCAACCAGTGTCACCGTAAATACCATGATAGGAGCAATGCAGTTGCGCAGGACATGCTTCCACAAAATCCAAGGTGCGCGAGCGCCCGACACCACGACTGCTCGTACATAGTCTTCACCATACTCAGAGATGATATTTGCACGCACAATGCGAGCAATCTGTGGCGTATACATCAGACCAATGGACGCAATAATTGCCGGCACACTATTGCCCAACACTGAAACCAAAACAGCGGCAAGAGCAATGCCTGGGATGGACATAATAATGTCCAAGATACGCATGATGACTTCAGAGATCCATTTGCGCGTAACTGCAGCAAGGGCGCCAAGGATTGAGCCCAGTACAAGAGCAAATGCTACCGAACCAAAGCCAATAACAAGCGAGTAGCGGCCGCCATACATAAGGCGAGATAGTACATCGCGCCCCTTGTCATCAGTACCAAAGAGGAACTGACCGGAAGGAGCGGTTCGTGCAGAGAAAATCTCCGTTGGATTATGTGGCGCAAGCACACTCGCCAAGATAGAAATTACTGCAACAATCGCAAGGAGAATCAAAGCGACTTTCGAAGGAGTAGCGAGACGTTTCCAGCCACCAAGTCTCGGCTTGCGGCCAGCCAATGCCTCCAGCTTTTCTGTCTGTTCTTTTCTACTCATGGCTACACCGACCTAATGCGCGGGTTGATTAGCAGGTAGAGCATGTCAACCACAATGTTGATAACGATAAAGGCGATGGCGACCACGGTAGTGACGCCTTGTACCAGCGTAGGAATGTTGCCCTGAACACCTGCGAGTAGCGTCATGCCCATTCCTGGCAGATTGAATACAACCTCAATAACAACAGCACCGCCCATGAGATAGCCAATCTTCATACCCAAGGTGGTAACTGGAGTAATCAAAGCATTGCGCAGAACATTGCGACTAATGATGGTGGCATAGGGAATACCTGCCGCACGAGCAGTACGCACGTAATCGCGATCGAGCTCCTCAACCATAGATGTACGCACAATACGAATCATCTGACCAATAAGCGGAGTTGCCAGCGCAACAGCAGGAAGCAACATACGTCCCCAGTAGCCCGCTGTACCAAAGGGTGGCAAAGGACCAGAAACGGGTAGCTTGCCTAGGAACATCAAGATGAGCATGACGCCCAACCAAAATGAGGGTGTAGCCAATGCCGCAATTGAAAAAACACGCAACAGTTGATCGGGCCATTTATCTCTATAGAGTGCTGCAATCACGCCTAAGATGAACGAGATGATTGCACCAATAATCAAACCAATAAAAGTGAGCTGCAAAGTGACTGGCAAAGCCAAGGCAATACGCTCAGCAACCGATGCTCTATTGACACCATAAGTGCCCAAATCACCATGCAAAAAATTGTTCATGTAGCGGCCATAACGCACCAGCAAAGGATCATCAAGCCCATACTGCTCGTGGTATGCCTGCACCTGTTCTGTGGTGGCACTCTCTCCAAGGGCCGCATACGCCTCATCTACCGGCGAGAATGACATAAGGAAAAAAACAAGGAACGACACACCAATAATCATTATGGGAAATGCAATAAGACGTCTACCAATGAGACGCAGGAGGTTGTTCATGAGGCCCCTTTCTGTCCGCGTCTACTCTCGTCTCCCCCGTGGGAGAACGCAAAAACCTCTAAGGTTCTTGCGAAAAAAGGGCGCCAGCCACAGAGACTGGCACCCTTTCTCTGTCAGCGTATATACGCCGGAAGTTTATGCTCCGGTGGTAGCTGCGCCAAGGAAATCCATGCCAGGAATGGGGATACCGGCAAAGTCGGCAATCTTCTCGGCCTGATAAGCGGTGGAAACCTTGCGATGCAGGAGAGGATACAGAGGTACATACTCAGAAATCTTGTCGAAGCACTCGTTCCAAATCTTCTGCTGAGCGTCTGCGTCGACTTCCTGACGCGCCTTGTCCATGAGGTCGTTGACCTCCTTGAACTGATCGGGGTTGCCCGTCTGCCAGAAAGTACGGGTCTTGGTAAAGGCGCCATCGGCATAGAACCAGCACATAAGCAGGTCAGGATCATTACCAAAGCAAGAGGGGTCACCAGGAGCCAACAGGAAGTCGCCCCAACCCTCAGCACTGACGAGGTCAGCGTAGATGGCAGAAGACTGCTGGGTATTGATGGTAGTCTTAAAGCCAATAGCATCAAGGTCTTCCTTGACCTGTGCGGCCATAGAGACAATCCAGCCATGGTCGGTGGTGTTCAGAGTGACATCGCCAGGGGTCACGCCTGCATCAGCCAAAAGCTTCTTTGCTTTCTCGGGATCATAGGTATAGACATTTGCTGCCTTGTTGTAGTTAGCAAAAGTCTCAGGGATATAGCAGCTAGCTGCAGTTGCCTGGTTGAGCAGGACGTTCTCAATCATCTTGGGAACGTTAAGAGCGTAGAGGATAGCCTGGCGAGCAACATTGTTCTTCCAAGGATCCTTAGCGCAGTCAAATGCCAAGAAGGGCAGAGAGAAGCCCTGGATGGAGTCAACCTTGAGGCCAGCACCGGTAAGCTGATCGATGGAGTCAGCAGGGACGTTCTCCATAACCATCGTGGTGCCATCCATGGCTGCAGTTACACGAGCGGTATCGTCGACCATAGAAGTGTAGGTAAGCTTCTCATCCTTTGCAGGGAACTTGCCGTTGTAATACTCGTTGGGAACCAAGGTAACAGTAAGACCATCAGCGCTGATTTCGTCAAACTTCCAAGGACCCGTGCAAATCGGCTTTGCAGTAGCGTCATCGTCGCTCATGGACGTGGGAATAACGCCAAAGACCGCTAGGCGCTGCTTGATAAGGCCAAACGGATAAGCAAGTTTGACGGTGACTGTCTTGTCGTCCTTGACCTCCAGTGCAGAGAAGGGAGTAAGGAAGGACTGATAGATATTGCCCTCAGCACTTGCACGCTTAAAGGAGGAGACAACGTCTTCTGCCTTGACATCAGTACCATCGGAGAACTTTGCACCGTCGCGCAGGGTAATTTCATACGTAGTATCGTCAACCTTGAGGGGGTCATCAGCTGCAAGCTGGTTGTAGACCGAGAAGTCATGGAAGTCAAAGCCGTACAGGCCTTCCATCACATTGATGTTGACACCCATGCAAAATGCAGAGGAAGTCGTATCAGGGTGGAAGTTGTTACCTGCGTAGCCAGAGCCACCAGTGATGGTGCCGCCACCCTTGCCAGCAGGTGCAGCTGCACTACCAGAACCAGAAGGAGCAGGCTGACCACCGCATGCTGCGAGACCGAGCATAGCTGCTACCGCACCGGACGTACCAATAAACTGCCTACGAGAGATGGTTGACATGCATACCCCTTTCGAATGGGCTTACCCGACGACTATCGTCGATGACTGAACGAGCGCTTTTTGCGCACGCATTTGTCCTAATGATGCAAACAACTTTGATGTCACCGCGAGTGGATTTCGGCAGACGGTCGTAATCTGCCATGAACGGAATACAAGCTCATCAACTGGTACTATTATTGGATACCGCTTTTATATTACCTAGCAAAATATTAGGTTGATTCAACCAGCTCTTCACTTATTCATTTTTATAAATTTTTTTAATTCTTTTCGACAGGATGTAGAAACTCATCAATCTCAGCAAGGCGCGCCTCTGTCTGACGACGACCCTGAAGATAGAGGTCGAGCAAGGGCGCTCCATCATGCTCATTGACAGAAACTTCTACAGGCTTATCGGGAGCGATAACAAGGATCCGCCCTTCTTCCTCAAGCTGCCACAAACGCTTGCGCTGCTCGTTATAGCGGGTATGACGTGTACGAAGAGCCTCAAGATAGTAGGGGTAGTCATCGTAGAGGTGTGAGCGGATGGCAATGCGTTGTGATGAGGAAGTTTTTTGATACGTGCGGTCTCGAGTCAGTACAACAATTGCACGGTCTGCAGGAATATAACCCTCGGGCAATATGCCCGTTGCACTATCAAGTCCAAGCGCTGCTTCAAAGGCAACCGAATCACTCGTACCGCCATCAAGATAGCGATGACCACCAAACTCCACCATACGAGAAACCACGGGCAATGATGCAGAAGCGCGCACTGCCAAAAGGTCTTCTTTACTGCGTACAGATAGGTAGGCAGCCGTACCAAACACTACATCAGTTGCCACTGCATAAAGTTCAATATGATTATCAAAAAATTCATCATAATCGCAAGGATCGAGCTTGTTTTGAACCTCATCGTAGATGAACTCGCCGCTAGCCAAATCGCCCGTTTTTGCCAAAGACATAAAGGACATGAAACGGCGGTCATCGCGGAAGGCGAGCATGATACGCATGGTGCGCCCAATCTGGCGACTCTTTACATTGACAGCATTCATTGCACCAGCAGATGTGCCCCACACGCTGACATACTCCCCGCCAAGTCCCCGTTCCATCAACACATCAATGACGCCTGCAGTAAAAATTCCGCGGTACCCTCCGCCCTCAAGCACCAAAGCGATGCGATTTTGCGTATCCATATTGGCTCCTGTCTATATATATGCTCACTTGGGTAGAATAAACTACGTCAAAGCGTTATGCTGCGATGGTACTTTGAAATTCGCATGGTGGCCCTGTGCCCCTTTTTAACTGGTGCGCAACTGCGTGCCAGCGGCTTATTTTTTGGGGGCGACTGGTTTCGACAGGGTAATTCTGAGATGGGCAGCAGGTCGTGGTCTCCTCGCCACGTAAAACAGGGGTACAGTCAAAATTGAATTGACGACAACGTTCTTTCTTTTGAGCCTTCCATGGCTCTCGCCGCTTAATTAAGCCTGGCGCGTCTATCCGGGGAATACTCCCGCCCCCGGTGTGACGTCATCTAGGGAGATGCGTTTGCGGACGTAGTCGGTATGCCGCAGGCAAAGACCGAACCGACTGGGATACTGCGCGCTGGTCAGCGTGTGTACAGCATCCAAGATTAAATCGCTGACTGAACCTGGAGACACCTGTCAGGGAGTTGCTTTGGACCGGAGTTCGATCCTCCGCGCCTCCACCATGACGTTTCAGGCTCCTATCAGTGTTTCCGCTGGTAGGAGCCTTGTTTTGTAAAGATATATAAACTGCATGCAGCAACATAGCCACGCATGCGTCTGGCCAATGAAAAGCGTTTTTGACACATGTAAGTTTCGCTATTTGGAATATGGGTGGGACACAAACCACAGATGGTTCAAGTTTCGAGGTAAGCAAGCGTAATCGCAGGTCATTTTTTTCGCAAGTCCGAAGGATGAACCATCTAGCGAAACGAACCATCTAGCGAAATTTTGGCAGCGCGGGAAAAGAGCCACCGCCCCCACTCGAAAAAGCCCATCGCGCATCGCTCCCTCGCGAAAAGAGTCCACTGTTCGCCATCTCCTCCGGAAGACAATATGCCCCACACCAATTCTGACGTTGCAGCTTCACGCCGTAATACGTACCGCGTCGCGAGGCTATACGCGGGCTGCTAGATAGACCAAAGTCAATCAGGGTGAATATGGCATTTCCGAAGAGCTTCTCCAAAAATCTCGGAGTATATGTTTTTGTATCTCATATCAAGCGTGTTACCCTCAGTCAGTTGCTCAGCAGCCTCATCTAAAAAATGTAGATCATAACTGCACTTTTTAAGCTAGTGAATACAGATAGCTCTGCTCATATATCACAGCTCTGTAAATCAAACACCTTTGAATCCTAGACGGTAAAAACCACACGTATAGCATTTCTCTTAAATGCTCAAGCTCGTTTTATGGATCAATCACACGCAGGGCAACCGTCGGCCGCAAAACAATAACACGCCATTCAGCGCGTAAAGCACGAATTGAACAATCTAAAATTTGCTTCCAGAAGAAAGGAAAGCTATGGGATTATTTGATAAGTTCAAGAAAAAAGAAAAAGCCGAAAGCGCAAACACGCAAACAGAAATCTCTAAGGAAAGAAGTTCCAAAGAAGAAAGCCCTATGTTAATAAACGATATCCCAGTTTATGCTGAGTGGACAAAAAGCAACCTAAACAAAACAGGTTATAAAGTTGATTATGACTTGGACAGCATGAAAGAAATCGAAAGATTTTTTAATGAGCAGTCAAAGGCCGGTGGCGTGCTCAGTGGTAAATCGGGTTCCATTTTATTTGGCCTGGGATGCCTAATTGGACAAACTATTATAAAAATACATGGAGGCCATTGGGAAACAAATGACACAGACCCACAAGGGGAATTAAATATTGCAGTTAGGCTTCCTGACGGCTCCCTTATATGGCCAGTTCAAAGGTGTATGAAGCGGCTAGGAAACGGACCTGAAGACAATATATACGATTACGTATTTGTTATTACGAAATAGCCGAGCGCTGCTTAGTGTCTTATAGCAGCTTTAAAACAGATGGTTCAAGCTTCGACATTGCTCCTCATAGAAGCCCAGTTGGCGGACCTTTAAAAGTCGAAACTTGAACCATCTATCACTATGCAGCTCGAAAAACACTCCCACAATCTCAGTCTCTACTCCTAAACAACTTACGGTCCCCGTTTTTGCGATAAAACCGCACACATAAGACAAAGGCTACCTTTCGAACCCCGATATATACTATTTACCAAAGACGGCTCGAAAGCGTTGCTCTGCTTCAACAAAAATGCTGCCTACTCTTTTGTGGGTACTTATTGAACCGGATGTAGCTAAGAGGGTGCTTCTTGAACCCACTGTATAACGTTTATTGCAGACGGTTCAAAACCGTACCTTACACGCCACAAAACTGCTGGTAAAAATTTCCGCAAGGGTGCTTATTGAACCTGATGTAAGCAAAAGGGTGTATTGTGAACCCGTTGTAGTCGATTTCCCACAGAAGGTTCAAAAGCGTCGCTGCGCTCTGGCGTTTCGCAGATAAATTTTTTGCTGGGGGTGCTTCTTGAACCCGATGTGGGTAAAAGGGTGCTTATTGAACCGTCTGCGAGCAAGAGGATGCCTGCTGAACCGTCCATGGGAAAAGGAAGGCAATTGCACGCCAAACCATTGCAAAATTCTATTCCGCAGCGGAGCCAATGCGACGGTCGGGTACAAACCAGATAACGTTGACTGCAAAGTAAAAAAGCATAGCAACCCAAGGAAGCCAAAGCGCTACCACAGCGCCGCACACATAGAGACACATTGCGACACGCTCCTTGATGCGTTCGCCCAGCTTGTCATCAAGGCTACACATTGCGCCGCGTTGCTTTACCTCTTCACGTTCGCGTTCAACCACACAGTGCTCAAGGTAAACATAGGTCCGGTTACATGCCAGCAAAATGACACCATAAAATGACACCGTCTGTGGAGCCAGCATATGGAATGCCATCCAACCCGTCGCAAAACTCACCATACTCAGTGCGAAAAGCCATGCTAAATTTGCCCACATGATCTTTGCAGAGACTTGTTCGATGGTATGAATCAGATGATGGTGGTTGCCCCAATAGATGCCAATCACAATGAAGCTCAATGCATAACAGAAAAAAGCAGGAGCCTGCACCAATAGAGCAGCATAAGTATCTCCTGCTGGCAGTTGAAGTGTCAGCAGAGTAATCGTAATAAAAATTGCAATGCAGCCATCAGAGAAAGCTTCAAGTCTATCTGTTGTCATGCGTCACACCGCCGCCAAAATCATAACCACCCGTATTGAAAAAAGGCGACCCCGTAGGGCCGCCTCTACCGTACACATTGTAAGAAGTACTAGTCCTCAACCAGCTCGAACATATCAGCGCCGACACCGCAGACGGGGCAGATATAGTCCTCAGGCAGCTCGGGGGTATCGATGGTAACTTCATAGCCACAGACGGTGCAGCGGAACGTGTAGGTCTTCTCGTCAGCCATAATGGCTCCTCTCTTGACGGTTAGCGCACCTTGCGCTTGCAGGTAGGATACCACGTATGAGCAATTCTTAAACACAGACCAAAAATGTTCCCACCCTCTAATACCGACTACGTTCCTTCAGCGCACACCACATCCCACAAAGAAAATGGTTTGGTAGATGTAATTAACAAACTGCCTTGAATTTTCCAATCAACTCAGTCATTGCTGGCAAATCATCGGTCAGTTTGAGAACAGCACTTCCCACAAACACACCGTCCGCACCAGCATCGCGTACCATTTTTGCTTCTTTTGGACTGCGTACACCCACGCCACAATATATTGGATTCTTTAAGCCACAGCTCCTCAGATAGTTGATACAAGATGCAAGATCGGGGTGTTTTGCATTGGTCTGAGTCTGTGTGGGAACTGCCTGAAGATAGCAAAAACCATTAGATGAAAGCGCTAACTCAACATCAGTCTCTGGCAAATCAAAGGGAACATAGCAGCTAACACGTATGCCACCTGCAATCAGAGCGTCTTTTACATCACTACCTGTAAGACCAGTAACGATAACATCAAGCAAATCATTCTCACGGCAGAACGCGCAGAATTTTTCAACGCCAATTTCCAAAATGCTGCTTTCATAAATAGTCAGCAAAATAGTGTTATCTGGCAGTTCACTCTTAATTTGAGCAACGGCTTCAAGATACTTATCCAGATCGTCACAATGCTCAAGAGCTTTTTTCATACGTTGCTGAATATACGGAGCATCTACAAAGGGATTACGAGAAGGAAAATCAATCTCAAGGGTATCTACACCCGCATCAGCATATGCGTGAGCTAATCGATCCGCACTCTCAAAATCGGGGTATCCACCTGAGAAATAACAAATCAATTTCATCTTTTTCTCTTCTCTAGCCAAGATAAGCTTTTTCTATAAGCTCGGCAAATTGAGGAATCGTTGGGATAATGGGATTGGTCTTGGTGCAACCATCGGCAAGCGACAGACGTGCCATCTCGTCAAGAACTGCCATAAAGGCATCTCTATCAGGCACAATTTTACGAATACAATTAGGAATGCCAACCGCTACATTCAGCTCACGCACATACTGCGCAAGGTTATCAGTGCCAATTAGAGCGGCAAAATCGGTATAGATTTGCTTTGCTCTTAAATCTTGGCTATTCCATTCAATGGTATAAGGAAGCAAGATTGCACAAATACGACCATGAGCCATGGGGAAAAACCCTGCAATGGTTTGTGCCATCGAATGGTCAATGCCAAGAGAGACATTAGTAAAAGCGAGCCCTGCCGTCATAGAAGCATTTGCCATCATTTCGCGAGCTTCCATATTGTTGCCATCGGCATAGGCCTTGGGAAGCCACGTAACGATATCTTTTGCAGCAGCTATTGCCAGAATATTGGACACATAATTGGCGCGATTAGAAACGAGTGCCTCGATTGCATGGGTCAACGCATCCATGCCAGTTTCCGCAGTAACATGTGCGGGCATTGAGCAGGATACCAAAGGATCAACGATTGCGATATCTGGCATCATTTCCATATCGCCAAGGCCGTGCTTATGACCTGTTTCGTCATCAGAAATTACCACTGAACGAGAGACTTCACTTGCGGTGCCGCTGGTAGAAGGAATGCACATAAAACGTGCCTTCGCACGCAGTTTGGGCAATGGCTTGGTACTCAATATTTTGTCGAGCGTATCAAGTTCTGGATGTTCGTACATAACCCACATCGTCTTTGCAGCATCCATTACTGAGCCACCCCCCAACGCGCAAATTAAGTCTGGCTGCCATTCAGCCATTACACTCGCGCCAGCTTTAACAGTCGCAAAATGAGGATCTGGCTCAACACCTTTAAAGACCGTAGTTTGAGCGCCATTAGCGTGAAAATACTCTTCCACTTTTGCAAGAGTTCTATTTTTCTCAACACTCTTACCACCAATGACGATGATTGCTCGCTTGCAATATACGGAAGTCTTGATGTATTCAAGGCTTCCCTTGCCAAACATAAGCTCACTTCCCGCAAGCTTCATGGGACGCATCATATTCTTCTCTCCGTTCTTACAGTGCTATGTCACTGCTTACAAACTCAACTTTGTTCCTAGCGACTTGAAAAAAGCTCGTATGCAAGGTCATAGTCAACGGGTGCCGATAACACACCGCCAGGTTTAGTATTTGTGCCGATAATGGCACCATCTGCGATAGACAATTGATTTGCAATGGACTTGGCGGTAACGCCTGAGCCCACAAAAACAGGAACTTGCACTACATCTTTTACTCGCGTGACGAGCTCCATAGGAGTCGCCATGCCCGTCGTCAAACCTGTAACAACAATGCCATCAGCTCCGCAGGCAACCGCATTAGCTGCAGATTCCTCGATAGAGATCTCGGGCAACAACATGCGTGAGTGCTTCACTTGGATATCTGCCAAAACAAAAATATCCTCAGCATGCAGGCGAGCCTTTGTCTGCATAACGATTTGGGCAGACGGACCAATCGTTCCGCAAAAGTTGACTACCGTATCAACAAAGACTGGGCAGCGCACAAACTGTGCCCCAGCGCTCACGGCAACCGCAACTGCGGCTTCACCATCGGAGAAAGCTGCATCAACTCCTACGGGAATAGACACTGCATGACGGACCAAAGAAGTGACAGCTGCAAGTGCGGCAACCTCCACTTTGTTAAGCTCTGCTGGCAAAGGCAAATCGTTCATATTTTCAACAATAACTGCATCTGCACCAGCACGCTCAAGAGTACGCGCATCCTCAATTGCCTGCATAACAACTTTATCCATATTGCCATCAAAATTCGCAGCGCCAGGAAGAGCTAGGCAATGAACCATTCCAATGGCAGTTTTTCCGTTTAACGGGAATAGTATTTTACTCATAAGATGTCCTTTCTTCTATGCGCCAAAGCGCTTGTTATAACGGTAAGCACCTTCTAGGGCGACACGACACAGCAGATCTTCCGCATCGGTGCGCGCTTTCCCTTGGAGTGCATCTTTAAGATTTTCAAGAACTGTTGCCACAGTAAGGGAGCAAGCTTTTACGCCCATGAGACGACAAACCGTAAGCATGCAGGATGTTTCCATATCGACCCCGCCTACATGCAAGTTATGAAGCTCGTTAAAGGTCTTGCTTATATCGCGGCCAAACTCACGCGAAAATTTTGAGTCATGCATCTGGGTATAAAAGCCATCCATAGAGCATGAAATCCCATTGCTACTGCGATGACCATAGTCATGTACCACTTCATTCATCACGTTGATAAGACCAATGTCAGCAACAGCAGGAAACGATTTATCCACATAGGTATCGCTTGTCGCTTCGCGCCTCATAGCAGCTACGGGCACAAAAAAATCGCCAAGCATATCATCATCCAGCGACATAATAGTCCCCATACGGATGGCCACGCGCATGCCAGATGCATACATTTCCTCCACCGCAACCGCCGCTGTAGGAGCTCCCATACCAGTTGAAGTCACTGTTACAGGCATACCTTTATAACTGCCGGTATAAGTATTAAATTCACGGTTAAAAGCAACCTTCTTGGGCTTATCAAGATAATCTTTAACAACTTCAACGCGCCAAGGGTCACCTGAAAAAATAACTGTAGGCGCAATCGTACTAGAATCTCCGCCCATATACAGTGTTCCCATATGAAACCTCTTTTACCTATTCTTGCCTTCATTGAACGACATTGACTTGCGGAAAGCCGTAAAGCGTTCAAGCAGCGCTACCTCATCGGGCACTCCTACACAGCAACCCTCTTTTTCAAGTACGAATGCCGAAAGGGTAGCTCCTAAAGCACAGCAATCCTTGAGGTCATAGCCACGCAGATAGCCATAGATAAATCCCGACATATAAGCATCGCCACTACCTGTAGCATCCACAATTTCATCTACAGGACAACAACCCAAGCTACCGCGCTCAATCGTTCCATCAGGAAGTTTTGCAGCATAGCTAGAGCCATTCGCCCCTTTTGTAGTCACAATGACTTTTGCTTCATATTCAAAAAGCTCTTCGATACTCCCTAGAGCAAACTGATCTACAAGATAATCGCGCTCGCCTTCATTGGAGAAAATCACTTGGCTTCCCCTGAGTAATTGGAGAAGAAAGCCTTGCGGGAAAGCATCGAAGTCACACTTCATACCAAACACCACTGGTACGTTATGCGTTTTACACTTGTGAAAGAATTCTTCATTATCAGGCCGAGAGCCAACTGTAATAACAGCTAAACTAACTCCCTCAAAAAACTTGTCAGGCAACTTGTGAGCATAGGAAGCATCCATTGAGCCCGGATAAAAGAGACAAACATGTTGCCCTTCTGGGTCTTCCACCATGTATGAAAGGGAGGTAATTTCATGAGGTATAACTTCAATTGCATGTGTACGGACATTTCCCTTCTCAAGAAAAGTCCTAAAACCATTGTTCTCCCAATCATTACCAACCCGCAACACAGGTGCCGCTGTAACACCGAGTTTTGCTAAGGCATAGGCAATATTTACTGAACATCCGCCGTAATTTATGGTGTTGCAGCTCGCGTTAGAAATGAGGGAAGTGTATCCAACGCGCACAGGTGTCTTTACTCTTATCATGTGATCCATGCTTACATAACCACTTGTCAGTACTTCAGTGGCTATTGGCAAAACATCACCTGCCATTACAGTTCCCCCCTCTCCAGCTTTTCAAATAGCTCCTCTTGAGTAATGACGCTACCTAGGTATTTATCAATATCTTGTAGGTTTACTTCATTTACTATCTGGGAATTAGTTGCTACGCATTCCCTTACAACTATTGGTTCGTAGTTAAGATTGAACGCGTCGGTAACCGTAGCTCGAATACAGCAGTTTGTCTTGGTGCCTACAATGACCAGGTTTTTTATGCCGTGCTCGCGCAAGACCAAATCCAAATCAGTTCCAAAAAAACCGCTATATCGTCTTTTATTGATGATGTAATCACACTCAGGATCCACCCTGAGCATGTCATCGATCTCATCACCCCAACTACCCTCAATAGAATTAGGACGCATGGATGAAGATTTGGCATCGGGTTTATTTGCACGGGTAAAATGCCTTAGGAAAATTACCAACCTCTTACTATCATGAAATTTCTTTAGAACTTCAGCGATACGAGGGAGCACTTCCCTATTCTGTGGGTAATAAACCAGCCCTTCAGGATTAGTAAAGTCACGCAACATATCTACAATCAAAAGAGCAGTCTGGTTATGATTTTTTGCATTGACCGCCGCAAGGGCTGTTTTACTAGCCATTTGCAAACCCCCTAACTTTGACGTGACGGCGCTGGCTAACGGAGGCCACAAAGAGCGCGACCACCATCACGATGTAGGGAATAACATCAAAGAGTCCTGCTGCAGGGCCTGCAAAAACAGCCAAATTAATTGCTAGGGAACGAGCTAATCCAAAGAGAACAGCATAGATCGAGGAGATAAAAGGATCGCCTCTGCCACAATAAATAGCGGCAATTGCAATGAACCCTCGTGCCGCAGTCATACCATTCGTATAAAGGCCTAAACGCTCGGTAGAGAGATTAACGCCTGCAAGACCACAGCAAAGCGCCCCAATAAGCACAGCACACCACTTGTACAAATCTGTCTTAAGACCAAGGCTCTTTGCCGCATCTTCATTCTCACCGACAACACGTACATAGGTACCAAATTTTGTACGATACATCAGCATCCATGTCAGCCAGACACCAATGAATGCAACATACGTCAAGAAGGGATGCCCAGAAAGAAGTGAGCCCAGAAGTGGTATGGATTCGATATAAGGGATATGAATCTGAAGATCTGCCACACTAAAATGAGAAAGTGTGAGGTTTGACTTGCCCATTTGCACCAAAATGAAACTTGCAATTGCTGTTGCTAACAAATTAAGTGCAAGGCCTACAACAATAACATTGCCCTTGAAAGTCACTCCAAATAAAGAAAACATCACACCAAAGAGCAACGCCATAATTACCCCAGCAATAAATCCCAATAATAAATTGCCTGTAATAAATGTCACATATACTGAAAAAAATGCGCCAATACCCATCATTCCTTCGAGCGCAATATTGAGTACATTTGCTTTAAAGGCAAATACACCGCCAATAACGCACAAAATAATGGGGGCACTATGGTAAATAGTGTCGTACAGAATGCTACTGAGGAGCTGCATACTAGGCCTCCTCTTGGATTGAAGTTTGATCAGAAGTAGTTTGTTTGTGACGAGCTTTATATGTATATATTGCTTCGGAGATTTTGCCGCTCACTCCAAAACGCTCATCAACAAACTTAATGGCCAAGAAAAGAATAATCAGACCTTGAATAACTGAAACTATCTCTTTAGGAACGGCGGAGTAAATATTGATGCTATCTGCTCCAGTTTTAAGCGCCGCATAAAGAATAGCTGCTACCAAAATTCCCATAGGTGAATGCCCGCCAAGCAGAGATACCAACATGCCATCCCAGCCAAGACCAGGATTACCTGAAAAGTCCAAGGTATACTTGAATTTTTCACTCATCATCCAGCCGGCACCCGCAAGACCTGAAAGTGCCCCAGAGATTATCATTAAAATAATTATTTTGCGGGTAGTGCGCATACCCATAGCCTCAGAGAACGTCGCGCTCTTCCCCATTGCGGTAATTTCATAGCCCAGCTTACTGTGCTTCATCACCAAATATATGATGATAAAAGCAGCCAAAGCTATAAATACAAAGGGCGTGATGCGAAAATTGCCCATTCGATTGAACATTGCATTTGCATGAATTGTAGGAGTGCACACATAACCTGAGGCAGTATCGCGAAATACACCAGTTGCTAAGTACTCCAAAATCTTCTGGAGAGCGTAGTTGAGCATCAAGGTAACTACCATCTCATCTACATGAAAAACTGCTTTAAGTACTGCAGGAAGCAGGGCAAAGAGAACACCAAAAAGTATGCCTGTAAAAAGGCAGATAGCCTGCATAGAGAGAGCATCCATCCGTGCAGAGAGACTCGCTCCTACAATTCCCGCAAAGAATCCGCCAAGAACACATGAGCCTTCAACTGCCATGTTGTATATATTTGCCTTGAATGTCACTGCAATTGCTAGGCCCGTCAATACTAATGGCATTGCATAGTGCAAGGTGTTCATAAAGCCCTTTGGCGTCAGTAGAGATTTCTCAAAAAGAAGGGCATATGTAGCCAAGGGGTCTTCACCAATGTAAGCAATAATAATTGCACCGATTATGAGGGCAAATAGAACAGGAAGGGCTGAGTTTAAAACGGCTTTTTTCAGATTATTACTCTTCATCGCCCACCTCCTTTCCTTCTGATTTTTGCTCCTCAACCGAGATGCCAGCCATCAACAGGCCCACCTCTCGACTCGTAACCTTTTTAGGATCCACTTCACCGGCGATTTTTCCGCGATACATAACAAGCACTCTGTCCGAAAGGCCTAGCACCTCAGAAAGCTCGCTAGACACCAACAGCACTGAATGGCCAGCATTACGAAAATCAAGCAATTTAGCATGGATAAATTCTTCTGACCCAATATCAACGCCGCGCGTAGGCTGACATGCAATAAGGAAATCTGGGTTACTTTCGAGCTCGCGAGCAACGATGAGTTTTTGCGCATTTCCACCAGAAAGAGCGCCTACATCACCATTAACGTCACCCGTACGAACAGCAAAGGCTTCAAGAAGGAGATCGCGCTTTGCCTTAATCGCTCTGCTATCCAAAAAACCATGATGACAAACTTCAGACCGATCGTGATAGCCTGCTATTGCATTATCAGCAATGCTCATTGTTCCACAGAGGCCCTCCAGACCTCGATCTTCCGGAATGATACCCACCCCAACATGGCGGAGCTGATCAGGCCACCAATTGGTAATCTCATTGCCTTTAAGAAAGACCTTTCCTGCTGTAGCCTCCATCGTCCCTGATAAAAGGCTTACTAATTCAGATTGGCCGTTGCCTTCAACGCCTGCAATGCCAAGAATCTCTCCTTTATGAACCTCAAAAGAAACTCCAAAGAGAACTTCGTTGCCATACCCATCAATCGTACGTAGATTTTCGACGTAATACATAATTTTGTCAGAGGGTGCTTGGGTTGAGCCGTCATTAACCGCATGGGCCACCTTACGGCCCACCATTAGTTGGGCAAGTTCTGCTTCATTTGTCTCGCTTGTTTTAAGCTGGCCAACAACTTTTCCAGCTTTGATGACTGTGACGTTGTCGGACAACGCCATAACCTCACGCAACTTGTGCGTAATTACGATGATAGTTTTGCCCTGAGAACGTAACTTGCGAAGGTTCTCAAAGAGTCCGTCAACTTCCTGAGGAGTAAGCACCGCCGTTGGTTCGTCCAAAATAAGGATATCAACATTGCGATATAACATTTTGAGAATCTCTACCCGCTGGCGTTCGCCAACGGAAATGTCTTCAACCTTATCCTCGGGATTCAATTCAAAGTCATAATCGTCAATCAATGCGCGTACAACTTCAATTTCTTTTCGTGTATCAATCAACGGAGAATTTGCTGATTTCTTAATCTCGGCTCCAAGCAAAATATTCTCATAGACCGTAAGACTAGGCACAAGCTTGAAGTGTTGGTGCACCATACCGAGACCCAGGTTAATCGCATCGGTAGGACTATCAATCTGAACTTCTTTACCGCGAAGCAGAAGTGTCCCACTCGTAGGACGTAACATTCCATAGAGCATATTCATCAATGTTGATTTGCCTGCACCGTTTTCACCGACGATGCAACGGATTTCTCCCTCTTCGATCGAGAGGTCAATGTGATCATTAGCAACAAAGTCACCGAACTTCTTTGTTAAGCCAATTGTTTGGATAATATTCATCCTCCACACATCTCCGTATGGTTGAGGTGGAAAACATGGACTTAAAAGCGCATCAAATAAGAGGGGATGCCAATAGCGCAATCATCCCCTCTTATAGGTAGCTAGCTACTTAATATTCACGTTGGGGCAAGTGGCAGGATCAAATGTTTCGCCTTCTTGAGCATTTACAACCTTAATGTCGCCATCAATAATTTGCTTCTTTAAAGTTGCAATCTCCTGCTTTGCTTCTTCCCACTTTGCCTTGCCTTCATCAGAAGTAATCGACTTTTCAATCGTTGCAAAATCGGTCAGATCAACTGCACCAGATTCAAGGTTGTAATATTGCACGCGCTCAACCTCAGCAATACTGCCATTACCGAGCGCCTCACAGAGCGCCTGCGCGGGCACATTGGTTGACTTCAGCACAGACGTAAGAATATAACCAGGCTGATCCTCATCCTTATTGGCGTCAACCTCTATAGCTAACTTACCAACCTCTTTTGCCTTGGAGGTCACACCCGTACCCACGCTGCCTGCTGCAACAAATACAATATTTGCACCGTTGTCATAGTAGGTACCCGCTGTCGTTGAGCCAGCAGCGGTATCTGTAAAGCCAGCATCATACTTGGTGTAATAGTCATATTTCACACCAAGTTTCTCCGCCTCATGCTGCATACCCTGAACAAAGCCATAGGAGAATACTGTAATGCCGTTAGATTCGGTACCGCCAATGAAGCCCATTGCACGTGTTTTGTCTGGAGCGGTAAACTTGTAATTGCCGCCTGCAAAGATCTTATCTGCGTTCTCATTAACTAAAACTGCAAGAGCGCCAGCAAGATAAGAATTTTCATTCATATTGAAGAGAACAGAAATCACATTCTTATGAATAAGCTTGCCTGATTTATCAACATTAGGATTATCGTTGAATACCACCCACGTGGTATCTGGATACTGCTCCGCCAAGGGGCTTGCACCACCAGTACCGTTAATGAGAGCTTCAAAATCATATTGCATATTAAAGACGAGGTTGTAACCTTCTTCTCCTAACGTCTCAAGAGCTGCGGGTAGGCCATTGGTAGGCTCAATAACATTGAGCTCCCAGCCATTCTCATCGCAGACTGCTTGAGCAGCCTCAATGGCTTGCTGGTTAAAGCCGTTATCGTTCTTTCCTGCCGCATCGCATACAATGGCTACTTTCTTGTCACTAGCTTTAGCTGCTGAACCAGATTTTGTCTTGGAATTATCTTTTGAGCCACAGCCTGCAAGACCAAGACCAATCAATGCAACGGATCCGCCTAAGAAAGAACGCCTGCTAACATTAGTTTTTCTCATCTCTCTCTTCCTTTCGCTGCTTTTTGTATCGTTTAAAACCAGACATCTCGCTTGATGTCCATCTGCCAAAAAATATCTGTCTAATTACCTGCGACTTGTCTGATATAAAACTTGAATGTGTCGCTGCGATAATGACAGTCAAAAGTCTCAATTGGAATCTTTCGACCGCGAACTTCACCTGTAGTTACACAGCTAAAGAAAAGTACGGGCGAAGCTTTTGAAATTTGCAGGTATTGCGCAATTTCATTATTTGCACTAACTGCCTGTACTGTCCTAAACGCCTCAACCAATTGCACTTCATATCGTTTTTGAAGTACCTCATAAAGAGAGCTTTGTGAAAAGTCAATATACTCAATTTCAGGAAAAAGACGGCTAGGTAGATACGTGGTCGTATGGTTCACGGGAAGATCATCCGCATAGTAAACACGTTCCAGTCGAAATACCGTCTCGCCATCACCAAGATTTAACACTGCTCGCCGCTCAGCATCTGGCTCAATAATTGAACTCGATATGACTTTCCTCGTGGGGGTCATTCCTAAGTTTTGAATATCTTGAGTACAGCTCATGAGCGAAAGTAAATCTTCACTAAAGCTCTCACCACTAACATAGGTACCTTTACCTTGAACGCGATAGAGGAGCCCCTCATTGACAAGATCGTCGATTGCGCGACGAATCGTAATTCGACTAACTCCAAAGTACTCCATCAAGTCATGCTCACTAGGTATTGCATCACCTGACCTATATTTATTGGAAGCTATGTTCTTAGAGATACGCTCTTTAACCGTGTAATACTTTGGAACATAAGGCTGAGACTGGATAGAGTTAACCACTACCGCGCCGTTCCTCAGTACCCGTTTGGTAGCCACTTTTCCATTGTCCATGGTTTGCGTCCCCACGTGTCAATCTTGTATCTTCTAGACATCATGTTGTTAGGTTGTCATGATGAGTTAAAGTATAGAGGGGCTATCTCTTCACATACACCTCCAACTCGGTAAGTGGTATAAAAAATGCCGCCAACAAAAAGGCGGCAATACCTGTGCATTTACTTGTATCTATGACGTACTCGCCATGCCCTCTAATACCGACTACGTTCCTTCAGCGCGCGCTGCATCTCGCAGTCGGACTGGCGCTGAGCCAAATCATGACGCTTGTCATAGAGCTTTTTGCCGCGAGCAAGACCAATTTGAAGCTTTACGCGATTGTGCTCATCAAAATAAAGTTGCAACGGCACAATAGCCATACCGCGAATACGCAGCTTCTCATCAAGGTAGTTAATCTGATGCTTGTGCATGAGCAGACGCCGGCGTCGATCGGGGTCAACATTCCATACTGTACCATGAGAAAAAGGATGAATATGCACCCCCACCAGCCATAGCTGCCTATTGCGGACAATACAGTAGGAGTCCGAAATCTGACAAGCACGCTCCCTCAGACTGCGCACTTCGGTACCCGTAAGCTCAATGCCCGCTTCCCAGGTCTCTTCAATTTCATACTCATGTCGAGCAGAACGATTGCGCGAGATAAGTTTTATATCACGCTTGTTTGTCTTTTGAGCCATACTGCTAAACCTCATCCGCTGTATTATCCGCACGAATAAGCTGTAGCAGGGCCATCGCTGCATCTTCACCCACCAAGTCGCGAGCACGCAGAGTCAACTGCGTTGCAAGCCCACGCTGGCCAGCATCCGCCGCATCTGTTGCACACATCAGCAAGCAAATAGCAATCTCTGCATTTGCACCATCGGGCAGCCCTTCTTCGGCCAAAAGCTTGTGCGCCTCAGCATCACTTAGGGTATCGGGATCGCGATCAGTACCTTGTGCTTGCTCCAGCGCTGCAGCAAGTGAGCCGTCTTGTGCATCCAAGCGACGCGCCGCCCTTAGCGCAGCTGCTGCGGCCTGGGGCTTATCCGTCTCTGCAAACCAATTTGCAAAATTCAAAAACGCACGGCAAAGATGCTGTACATCAGATGCGCGTTCAAATACCGAATATGTCAGCGCCAGATACTCCTGCATATTCCCTGCTATGCGGTGTAAATCTGCAAGATTAAGCCTGTGTTCACAGCCCATGGGATTCCATCGCACAGCCTGAGTAAGCGCGCGCATCGCCGCTTCGTAGTCACCAAGATGCACTTCAGCAAGTCCCAAGTCACCATACAAGTGCTCCAGCGGTTCACCCACATCACGCAATTCGCGCGGATCTTCTTCAACACGACGATATGCCAAGCGCTCAAACAGCGACGGAAAGCTAAACCATTGCACTTCATCAGTCGTCACACAATTAGCATCAACATAGCTTTCCGCATCTTCAGCCATACGTACCAACAACGCATGAGCAGTCTCAGCCTCACCTTGGACAAGCAAACCTTCTGCTCGCAGGAGTTCTTCTTCTAATGTAGTAGGTGCGTTCATCTTGTTCCTCTCATCATGTGAGGACAGTCTACCCGACTGGACTCGCAGTGTTTCAGCACGCATCGCTTGCCAAGGCAAAATCAATCTGCCCACGTGCAGAATTAGTGCGCACAACGCGCACGGCCACGCGTTGCCCCACACGCCACACACGACCGCTTGCCTCTCCCCGCAGCGTCATGTGCGCATCATCAAAAAGATGCCATTCTGTCCCCAGCGCTCGCACGGGCAACAGACCTTCCGCCAAGGTATCGTCAAGCGTCACAAAGAGTCCATAGCGTTCAACGCCCATAATGACTCCTGAGAAAGCTTCACCTATATGGTCGGAATAGTACTCTGCCATCTTTATCTTTTGCGACATTTTTCCTGCCGCATCTGCTGTACGCTCACGGTCAGAGCAATTCCGACAAATTTGGGGCAGTGCCTGGGCAATTTGGTGTTGCCCCCTACTTTCTATTTGCTTAGCAAGCAAAGCCTTGAGTGCCCGATGCACCACCAAATCGGGATAGCGCCTGATAGGCGAGGTAAAGTGACAATATGCATCGGCACCCAATGCATAATGGCCTAGATTTTCGGGCCTATAGATTGCTCTCTTTTGAGCACGCAACAGTAGGGCTGATACAAGCGGAGCCGAAGGTTTATCTCTCGCAGCATCAAGTACCGCCTGAATAGCATGGGGGCTACCCGCCACCAACGCAGACTCATCTCCTGCGCTGAGCACACCCAGTTCGCGCAAGACGGGCACGGTCGCCTTGAGATCCTCACTCGTTGGTGCCTCATGTACGCGAAATGCCGCAGGAAGCTGGGCTTGTACAAGCATTTGTGCCACAGCCTCATTAGCTGCAAGCATGGCTTCTTCAATAAGACTTGTTGCAGCGGTGCGCCGGCGCACTTTAACGCCAATCGCATGTCCCGCCTTATCAAGCAGAACCTTAGATTCGCTTGTCTCAAAGTCAATTGAACCACGACATTGACGCATCTCGCGCCTGAGCTCCGCAATTTGGTTGAGTATTTGCAGCATTTCTGACACTGGCTGCTGTAGCTTTTCTGCACAAGGTAGGTCTATTGCTGCAATTTCTCCTGTCAATAATTGATCAACTCTGTCGTAATCCAAGCGTGCCGACGAATGGATAACAGCAGGTGTCACCTTACAAGATATGGTCTCACCGCGGGCATTGAGTTGCATTAACACACTCATACTGAGGCGGTCAGTCTCAGGCATCAACGAACACAGGTCATTGCAGAGTTTTTCGGGCAACATAGGAATAACGCGATCAACCAAATACGTCGAACAAGTACGACTTCGCGCTTCAATGTCAATTGAAGATCCCCAAGGTACAAAATGGCTCACGTCAGCAATATGCACATCGAGCTCAAACCCACCATCATCCAGCCTGCGGGCACCAACTGCATCATCAAAGTCACGGGCATCGCTAGGATCAATCGTCACTGCAAGTAAGTGCCGCAAGTCACATCGCAACGCATCCTCTGCCAAAAGCTTTTCAGCATCAAAGCTCAAAGCTTTAGCCTCAGTAAGCACTGCTTCCGGAAAAGGTCCCGGCAAGCCATAAGAAGCAATCAATGCCTCGATATCCAAATCGAGTTCGGAACTCGTACCTAGACGTTCATCAATCGTCACAACACCTGCCGAACGGCGGCTAGGATATTCCAAAATGCGTGCACGCACTATATCGCCTGGCTTAACACCTAGACGCATAGCAGAGCTATCTTCTGGCAATACAAAAAAATCCCGTGCCAGACGACCATCCAAAGGAGTTATCACTCCTAATGGATCTGCTGGCGCGTATTGGCCTACAAGCTCACTGTGGGCACGCGTAATAACATCGCAAACCACAGCTAGACGCTCGTGTCCGCCACGCTGCACAAAAAGTACGTGAACTTCGTCTCCGTCCATCGCTTCATGAATACCTCCACGAGCGACACCAAAACTTCCCTCGGCAGTATCCACGGTAGCAACGCCTTTGCGTTGCACATGCAATGTCCCCTGAATCGTTTGATGGGAACGGTGAAGGCCACCGCCGGAGTTGCGACGATGGCCTTTATGAGTTCTCTTGCGGGACATATGCCCCTCTTCTGAACTACGCGATGCTCAACACATCACAACCGACTACTAAACCCTAAGATAGCGCCTCATAGCAATTGCAGAACCCAGCAAGCCAAGCAGCACACCCATAATCAACAGCGCGCCATAGGTACTCAGCACTATCCTTGGAGCAATTTTGAAAGATAGGAAGGACATGGCTGCAGACAGGCGAGGAAGCAGAGCTGCCTTGCCATAGTGCAAAGCAACAATGGCAAAGACGGCACCGAGACAGGCTTCCAACGCTGCTTCAGCAACAAAAGGCCCACGGATGAAGCTATTAGAAGCGCCAACCAAACGCTCGATACCAATCTCACGACGACGCGCAGAGATGGCCAAACGGATGGTGTTGTTAATAAAGACAAAGGCGACAAAGGTAAGTAGAACAACCAGCGCAATAGTTGCGACACGGATATAACGCGTTACACTAAAGAGACGCTCAACGGTCTCACGACCATATAAGACAGAAGCTGAGGGATCTTTAGCATCATCGCATAGCTTGGCAAAATCAGGATCAGCCGCCAACTGATCTGCAACCTTTTTAACCTCCTCGGGGTCATCCAACTTGATAACGAGCGATGCGGGCACAGGATTGATGCCATCTAGGGCAGCAACTGCTTCTTCAGCGTTGCGATTGCTCATGGTCTCACGATACTCTTTGAGCGCGGTCTCCTTGTCTTTGTAGACAACAGGAGGCTCAACATCTTTCCAGCCCTCAATCTTTGCTTGCAGAGCCTTGACCTCATCAAGATTTTTGTTGACTGCGTCATCAGACAGGAAAGCTTGAATGGTCACGCGATCCTCAACGCTACCAACGAGACCTGTAAGAAGGGCGCTGCCCAACACAAAAGCGCCGATAACAAAAAGGGATAAAAAGATAGTAATAGTGGCACCTAAACAGGTACCAAAATTGCGGCGGAAATGTTTAACCGCTTCACGCATGGAATAGCCGAGGTTAGACATAGTAACCGTAGCCTCCCCTCTCCTGGTCGCGGACAACATGACCTGCCTCAAGCGCGATAACACGCTTGCGCATAGAGTCGACCATCTCGCGGTCATGAGTGGCCATCACGACAGTGGTACCAGCACGGTTAATACGGTCAAGCAATTTCATGATGCCCAGCGAAATTGCAGGGTCAAGATTACCCGTGGGCTCATCGCAAACCAAAAGCGGCGGACGATTAACCATGGCTCGGGCGACAGCCACACGTTGCTGCTCGCCACCAGAAAGCTGATCGGGATAATTATCCATCTTTTCGCCTAGGCCAACGAGTCGGAGCACCTCGGGCACCTGAGCTTTAATGACAGACTTGGGCTTGCCGATACACTCAAGAGCAAAAGCAACATTTTCGTAGGTAGTCTTATCAGGCAGAAGTTTAAAGTCCTGGAAAACACAGCCCAACTGACGACGCAGATAGGGCACCTTGCTATTGCGCATCTTGGTGAGATCCTGACCTGCAACCAAAACCTGCCCCTGAGTAGCGCGAAGCTCGCGGGTCAAAAGGCGGATAAAGGTGGATTTACCTGAGCCAGAATGTCCAACAATAAAGACAAACTCGCCAGGATAGATATCGACACTCACATCTTCGAGGGCGGGCTTATTAGGCTGGGCAGGGTAGACCATTGTGACGCCACGCATCGAGATGGTAGGCGTACCATTCCTTGGCACCGCTGGCGAGTCTATGAAGGCATCGCTATAAGCAGGTGCGGCAGGAGTCTCGACAGTCGAGACAACGGGTACCTGAGGAACTGCTACGGGAGCCACTGCCGAAGTAGTCTCAGGCATATTATAGGCAGGAGTTTCAGGCTCTGCTGCATGAGACGATACAGATGAGAGAGAATCGAACGCTGCCGACACCTCTTCATCAGACACACTGCTTGTAAAGACACCAGTATCAGCAGTAGCAACAGAATCCATTACGGGAGCGGCCTCAGGGGCTGGTGTGACCTCTTCGACGGGAGTCTGGTCCGTGACTTCAGACACGACCTTCTCGTCGTTAGCTGTCACATCTTGGTCCGTCATCCCCTGTCGCTCTGAGCTGCGAAAGTGTTGAGCCACAAGATCTCCTTTGTTTTGTTCGCGACATGGACAGACTGATATATGTTACCAAAAATGCATGTAATTCATGCAAACAGCAATCTGTCCATATGGATGCGACATAGCTCTTTTGTAGTTCTGCATCATTTACCACCGCAGTAGTTCTTCTTCCTCGCCTTTAGCCCCAAGAAAGTTTCCCCAGACCGCCTCGTGTGCATACGTCTTCCCAGATGGTTCATGTTTCGGTCTCTTCTTCCCCAGATGGTTCATGCTTCGGTCTTTGAGAAAAAATGACCTGCCCTTTTACTGCATCTGACTGCGAAGTATGAACCATTTGGGAAATGTACTGTCGAGACTTGAACCATCTATCTCGCAAGGCCCTAAGACATAAAGCAACAAAAAAACCTCCTCCGCACGTCATATACGAAGGAGGCTGTCGTATCACATTTGACACAAAGCTATTTCAGAAAATCAGTAACTTGGGAAACGATATTCTGGGCGCTTAGACCATATTTGACAAGCAGTTCCACAGCAGGGCCAGACTCACCAAAGGTATCGTTCACGCCAATTTTACGCACAGGCACGGGGCACTTCTCTGCTAAAGCATCGCATACCGCACTACCCAAACCGCCAATAATAGAATGCTCTTCTACCGTAACAACCTTACCTGTTTTGCTTGCAGAAGAAACGATGAGTTCCTCATCAAGCGGTTTGATAGTGTGAATATTAATAACCTCGGCATCGATACCTGCTTTGGCAAGTTCCTCTGCCGCTTGTAAAGCCTCGCCTACCATCAGTCCAGTGGCCACAACGGTAACGTCTGTGCCTTTGCGCTCGACAATTCCACGACCCAATTCAAACTTATAAGTTGTCTCATCGTGAATCACAGGAGCTGCAAGACGTCCAAAGCGCATATACATGGGACCCACAAACTCGTAGGCCGCCTTAACCAAGGCACGAGCTTCAACATCGTCGGCAGGACATACAACTGTCATGCCGGGAATGGTGCGCATAAGGGCAATATCCTCATTACATTGATGAGAAGCTCCATCTTCGCCAACAGAAATGCCTGCATGCGTAGCACCGATTTTTACGTTGAGATGAGGGTATCCCACAGAGTTGCGAATCTGTTCAAACGCACGACCAGCTGCAAACATCGCAAAAGTGCTTGCAAAAGGTACGCGCCCTGTTGTCGCAATGCCCGCGGCAACACCAATGAGGTTGGCCTCAGCAATACCCACATCTACAAAACGTTCGGGATGCGCCGCCTTGAACTTCCCTGTCTGAGTAGCCGCTGCAAGGTCAGCATCAAGAACTACAAGATCGTCATGTTCGTTGCCAAGCTCTACGAGAGCGGCGCCATAACTTGCGCGGGTAGCAATTTTTTGCACATCGCTCACAGTTCCTCACCTGCCTTCGTCAGCTCAGCCATAGCCTCGGCGTACTGCTCATCATTGGGAGCCTTACCATGCCAGCCCACTTGGTCTTCCATAAAGGAAACGCCTTTGCCCTTGACCGTCTTGCAAATAATTGCGGTGGGCATACCCTGAATCTCACGAGCCTCAGTAAAGGCAGCTCGCAGCTGATCAAAGTCACTGCCATCAGCAACATTAATTACATGGAAGTTGAATGCGCGGAACTTTTCATCAATAGGATAAGCTGGATTGACCTCAGTGATAGGTCCGTCTATCTGCAGATTGTTGTTATCAACAATAACGCAGAGGTTATCAAGTTTGTGGTTGCCTGCGAGCATTGCAGCCTCCCACACCTGACCCTCCTCAATTTCGCCGTCACCCAACAGCGCATACACGCGATTGGTATCGCCAAACATCTGAGCAGACAGAGCCATACCTACAGCCACAGAGATGCCCTGCCCCAGCGAACCTGTCGACATATCAATACCTGGCGTGTCATTCATATTGGGATGACCTTGTAGGCGAGAGCCAACATGACGCAGAGTCAACAGCCAATCCTTAGGGAAAAAGCCCTTCTCTGCCAACGTAGCGTATAGACCCGGCGCACAATGACCTTTGGACAACACCAAGCGATCATGCTTTGGATCTACAGGATTTGCAGGGTCAACATGCATTTCTTCAAAGTAAAGGTAAGTAAAAATCTCGGTCGCAGACAGAGATCCACCAGGGTGCCCCGACTTTGCGGCATGAACGCCTGTCAGGATACCTTTGCGAATCTCGTTTGCACGCCTCTTGAGCTCGATATTGTCCATTTCAGGACACATCCCTTCGTAAGAGAAGCGCGTACAAATTCTACTGGGCATCCAAAACCTTCTGCCAATCCTTGTCAAAGTTAGCACGACCCTGATCGGTCAAAGGATGCTTGATAGCCTTCTTCAAGGCACCAAAAGGCACCGTAGCAATGTCGGCACCAAGAAGGGCTGCCTGGGTAATGTGGTTGGGAGTACGAACGGAAGCAGTAATAATCTCAACCTGATTGTCGACGTTTTTACCAGACCAATCGTAGTTGTTGATAACCTGTACAACGTTGGCCAGCTGCTCGATACCATCCTCAGCAATATCGTCAAAACGGCCAACAAAAGGCGAAATGTAACGAGCACCAGCAGCAGCGGCGAGCAAAGCCTGCGTGGGTGAGAACACCAATGTCATATTGATGCGAACACCTTCAGAGGCAAGCACATGAGTTGCAGGAAGAGACTCCTCGCAGATGGGAAGCTTAACCACAATATTGGGAGCCAAAGCGGAAAGCTCACGGCCCTCACGAATCATGTCCTCTGTGGTCTTTGCCTGAGACTCTGCCGAAACAGGAAGGCCGGCACAAATCTCGCAAATTTTGACCATGTGATCCTGGAAATCAGCGAGCTTGCCACCAGTCTTAGCATAAAGACTCGGATTGGTGGTAACACCAGACAGGACGCCCCAGCTTTCCGCAGTACGGATCTCGTCTAGGTCTGCGGTATCGATGAAAAACTTCATTGCGGTCCCCTTTCACAGGAATCTTGCCTAAACAAAACTAAACAAAAATGTACTACCATCGCCAGCATTTCTGGCGATGGTTACAAAGCACCACAATAGTATCTTCATCGAAGGCCATTTGACCCGCAGCTTCTGCAAAGGGGAGGCTTAATTCCCTATGCGGCCAAATCCCTGCCCAAATGCTTCGTGCACTTCGGAGATGATAACAATCGCATCTGGATCAATGTGCGCCACAATATCTTTGAGACGCATGGTCTCACTACGACCAAGAACGCACAAAAGTACCGGACGGCTCGTACCACTCCAAACACCACGTGCTTGCAACTCGGTACAGCCACGACCAAGGTTATACATAATTTCATTGGCAATACGATCGTGGTATTCAGAGATGATATAAGCTGCCCGCTCGGTACGCGGACCATCGACTACCATGTCCATCAGCTGACCAGAAATGTACAACGCAATCGTTGCATACAATGCATTGCTGAGCGAAAAAACCGGGATCGATGCCAAAATAATGGCACCATCAACCGCAATGGCAACAGTGCCTACAGGCGATCCAGTACGTTTGGCGATCATCTGCACAATAATATCTGTGCCTCCGGTATTTCCTCCCGAAAGAAAAACAATGCCAATACCTGCACCTACAAGCACGCCGCCCCAAAGTGAAGCAAGCAACAAATCATTTGACGCAAGGTTGGGCAAAATAGGCGCCAGGGCGTCCGTAAGAATACCCGAGATTAAAATACCTGCAATCGAGCGAGCTACATAGCTACGGTCATGCGTGCGAAATTCCACATAGATAAGAAGCAACACATTCATTGCGATAGTTTGAATACCCACGGGCAAGTGAATGCCATAGTCCTTGGCGATCGCATAAAAAATTGTTGCCACGCCCGTAAGACCACCTGCGGCAAGACCATTAGGCACTTCAAAACAGTCGATACCGATGGCGTAAATCAGCGATCCCACAAAGATATAGGCTGCATCCTTTAGCAGCTTTGCTACAGGCACGGGAGTCCGTGTTGTTACTCTACTCATGAGGTTTCGCCTCCCCCAACCGCCCATCTGTGGTAACCCACAATAAAGCGATCCAAATCACCATCTTCCAATACTGCTTCTACGTTGCCCGTCTCCACTCCTGTGCGTGGATCTTTTACCAGCTGGAAGGGATACAAGACATAATTGCGAATCTGATTCCCAAAAGAAATATCGCGCTTGGGACCACGCAGCTCATCAAGTTCTGCTGCACGCTTGGCTTGTTCAAGCTCATAGAGACGGCTGCGAAGAATACCCATTGCAGTTGCCTTATTTTGAATCTGACTACGTTCGTTTTGGCAGGTAACTACCGTCCCTGTAGGGAGGTGGGTAATACGCACGGCTGAGTCGGTCGTATTGACTCCCTGACCACCAGGGCCCGATGAATGGTACACATCAATACGAAGATCGTTGGGGTCAATTTCAAACTCAATATCCTCAGGCAAAACAGGCAACACCTCAACACCTGCAAAGGTAGTCTGGCGACGTTTCTTTGCATCAGTTGGAGAGATGCGTACCAGACGGTGCACACCATGCTCTGCACGCAGCATCCCGTAAGCGTTATGTCCGCTTACGGTAAAGGTCGCGTGATCGATGCCTATCACGTCGGCAGAAGGAGCGTCGTTAACCGTAATCTTCCAACCCCTGCGCTCACCATAGCGCAGGTACATATGCAGCAGCATCTGGCACCAGTCTTGCGCCTCAAGACCGCCTTGGCCGGGGGTAATAGAGACGATAGCGTCGCCATGATCTCTCTCATCACTAAACCAACTAGCAAGCTCTAGCTCATCTAGTTGGTGGGCAAGGTCTGCTGCGAGCTGCTCTGCCTCGGCAAGAGTCTCTTCATCCTCCAACTCACTACCCAGTTCAAGCGCTGCTTCAGCATCGTCAAGTTGGCTTCGCGCTTCTTGTAAAGCAGAGACATCGGACTTAGCCTGCGTCAGACGCTCCATGGTCTGGCGGGCAGCATCTGCATCGTCCCAAAAACCAGGAACTGCGCTCTGCTCTTCAAGCTCACTAATAAGCTTGCGTCTCTCATCTATATGCAGATAGCCCTCAATATCATCCAGGCGTTTTTTAAGCTCTTTTAACGTAGCTGCATCTATCATTTTTGCCCCTCTCCCCAACTTTCACAGCGCCAAACAAGCCGGGCTTGACGTCAGAGTCGACGCCACACCCGGCTTGCAACAAAGTCAACTAGCTGTGTCAGCGGTTCTTACCGTGGCAATTCTTGAATTTTTTACCAGAGCCACAGGGACAAGGATCATTGCGACCAACGCCTGCGTAGGGATCATCGCTTTTGCGATAGGTGGCAGGCTTTGCATCTGCATGCGGATTTGACGAAGAATGGCGAGCGTGGCGCATTGTTGTGCTGCCATTATCTCCATCTACCTCAGAAGGGCCAGAGAAATGTGCACCGCGCAAGGTCTCGGGTTCTTCGGCTGCAGGCTGCGCGACGGGCTGGGTGGGAGCCTGGCGAATCTGTAGGCGCAGGATGGTACGAAGGAAGTCCTCGTACATCGTATTCACCAGATCGGTAAAAGCAGCATAGGCCTCGCTTTTATATTCCACCAACGGATCACGCTGACCATAGCCACGCAAACCAATGCCAGTCCTGAGGTAATCCATGTCTTGCAGATAGCCCATCCAGCGAGTATCAATTACGCGCAGCATAACTTGCATAGAGAGCGCTTTGAGCACCTCGTCACCAAGGGTATCCGCTTTACGCTGATAGCAATCACTCACAAAAGCGCAAACTTTTTCCTCAAGCTCATCAATGTCAAGCTCGCCATCAGTTACCGGCGTATCCTCACGGCCCGTTAATTGTTCAATCCAAGAGCGTAGACCGCCTAGATCCCAGGTTTCGGGTTCAGCATCAGCAGGACAAAGCTCTGCTACCACCCTATTGACCGTGCTCTCAGTAACCTCATTGACATGAGCAACCAAGTCTTTGCCATCCAGAATCTTATTGCGCTCCTCGTAGATGACTTGGCGCTGCTTGTTCATAACGTCGTCGTAGTCAAGGACGTTCTTGCGCATTGCGTAATTGACTTCCTCAACCTTGCGCTGGGCACCCTCAACCGCCTTGGACACCATACGATGTTGAATGGGTGTACTGGGAGGCAAGTCCGCCTTGGTCATCAAAGCAGAAATCTGATCCATGCGGTTGCCGCCAAAGAGGCGCATTAGATCATCTTCAAGTGAGAGGTAGAACTGCGTCTCACCAGGATCACCCTGACGACCAGCACGGCCGCGGAGCTGGTTGTCGATACGACGGCTCTCATGACGCTCGGTACCGATAACGCAAAGGCCGCCTGCTGCAAGTACGTGCTCGCGTTCAATCTCGCAAACTTTCTTTGCTTCTGCGGTGGCCGCAGCAAGCTGCTCGGCGCTCACTTCTTCAGGATCAATGCCCTGCTCACGCAGAGATTCCTTGGCCATCTCTTCGGGGTTGCCGCCGAGCAAAATGTCTGTACCACGACCTGCCATATTGGTAGCAATGGTGACAGCACCTTCGCGACCAGCTTGGGCAACAATCTGTGCCTCGCGCTCATGGAATTTTGCGTTAAGAACCTCATGACGAATGCCACGTTTACTCAACGTACGAGACAAACGCTCGGAACTCTCGATAGAAACCGTACCCACCAGACAGGGCTGGCCATGAGCATGACGCTCCTCAACCTCATCGGCTACCGCATCAAACTTTGCATTGACTGTCTGATAAATCAGATCGTCGTGATCTTTACGGATGACAGGTTTGTTGGGTGGAATAGCCTGAACGGGCAGCTTGTAAATCTCGCGAAACTCAGTATCTTCTGTAACAGCCGTACCTGTCATACCCGAGAGCTTCTCGTATAGGCGGAAATAGTTCTGCAGGGTAATGGTTGCGATGGTTTGGTTTTCCTCGCGGACAGCAACGCCTTCCTTGGCCTCAACTGCCTGATGCAAGCCTTCGGACCAACGACGGCCTTCCATGATACGGCCCGTGAATTCGTCAACAATCTTGACCTCACCATCCATCACGACATAGTCCTTGTCGCGATGGAACATATACTGCGCCTTGAGTGCCTGCTGCAAATGATTGACCAGCTGACCAGACATATCAGCATAAATATCATCGATACCCAGTGCGCGCTCAACCTTTTTAAGACCACGATCGGTCACAGTAATAGTGCGCTTTGCTTCATCCATGACATAGTCGCCCGTAGGCTCGGGCTTTTCACCTGTCAGAGGATCAGCTGGTGCTTCTTCACCACGAATCAGGCCGCGAACAGCGCGAGCAAAATCCTTATAGGTATTGGCTGACTTGGTACCTGCGCCCGAGATAATAAGAGGCGTGCGCGCCTCATCAATGAGGATGGAGTCAACCTCATCGACAATGGCAAAATGATGACCGCGTTGGACCCGCTGGTCAGCACGCATCACCATATTGTCACGTAGGTAGTCAAAGCCAAACTCAGAGTTGGTACCATAGGTAACATCAGCGTTATAAGCAGGCTTCTTGAGCGCGGGCAACATGCCATTTTGCAACAAGCCCACATTCATACCTAGATAGCGATACACACGACCCATCCATTCGGAGTCTCGCTTTGCTAGATAGTCGTTAACGGTAACAATGTGGACTCCATTGCCTGCAAGTGCATTCAGGTAGCCTGCCAGCGTAGAGACAAGCGTCTTACCCTCACCTGTCTTCATTTCGGCAATCATGCCTCGATGCAAGGCAATACCACCGATGATTTGCACGTCAAAATGACGCATACCCATCGAACGTTTAGACGCCTCACGCACAACCGCAAAGGCATCAGGGAGCAAATCATCGAGACTCTCGCCCTGCTCAATACGCTCCTTAAAGAGCGCTGTTTGGGACTTGAGCTCAGAGTCGTCCATTGCTTGATATGTTGACTCGCGATCATTCACGAGCGCAGCGATTTTCTCGAGCTCGCGAAGCTGCTTATTGGCTCCGCGGCTGAGGAGACTGGAGAAGAAGTTTGGCATACGCGCCTTTCGTAAGCCCGAGACCCTAGGGTCATCCAATTTCTCAAACGAGCACTAAGGTATCGCGTCTTGGACACCTATGCGACCCACAAACGCGCGTTCCCATCAAATAAGCGCTTTCATCACGCAATTTCTTCGTTCTTATGACATTAATTTGACTATTTTGTGTTTCAAATCATGCCCCTATGTCATCTTCACGAGCAATATGGTTATGGGAGGACTGCTTGGGCTCTGGTATGAGATCGGCAACAAGTCGCCTGAGTTCGCGAGAAGGCGGTAGTCCTGTTGAGCCAACAACCCTGCTGCAGAAACGCAGATAAGCATCGCGCGCATCTCCCGAACGGCCCGCTGCTGCAAGAGCTTCAATAAGCACCGTAACAGCATCTTCGCGGTCACGCTGCACCGAGACGGCACTACGCGCAAACTGTATGGCAAGTTGCAATTTCCCCTGAAGAAGTGCTGTACGAGAACCAGTAACCATTGTGGCAACAAACATCGAACAAAGATTTTCTGCTCGCAAGCTAAGCCAAGGCTCAGGGTTTATGGTTGTCACGTCCATATCACCTAGATAAAGGTCACGAGCTTCACAGGCTGCATTGATTACCTCATCTGCAATCCCATCATTTACCGCACAACTATGAACTGCTTCTACAAAACGATCGATATCACAAATAACCACCTCGGGGTTAAGTGCTACGGTGCCATCCGCCTTATTTGTCAAAAAGGGTTCAAAGCCGCGATAACGCGACTCCATTGCCTTGCGTGCACCAGATATAGCCTCGTAGAGCCTTTGTATGCCCACCTCTAGAGTTGCATCAGGCCAAATTTGATTTGCCAGTTCTATACGACGCATACGATGATTCTCTTTTGCCGCAAGCAGGGCAAGCAACACTTTTGACTGACGCCGATTAAACTTTCGCATCTCAATGGGATGGCCATCAACACTAACAGAGAGTCCACCCAATAGATTGATAACAACGTGGTAGTGTGGCTGCTCAGCGGTGTGCGAGCCTTGCGATAAGTGAGAACTATCTGTCCGGGCAGGAGGGGTAGTACTATGGCGTGTGGCTGCAACAGAAATTGTTTTTTGAGTAGAAGCTGAGAGTGGCGGCAGCGCCGCAATCCAGTGTCTAGGCATCTTGAGTCTACAAAGTTGGGAGATCTCTGCACAACCGTTGATAAGCCAACTGACTAGCCACAACGCATCACTTTGCAATTTGCCCCAACTGAGCACCTGCAACTCAATCTTATGTGTCTTTTCATCCTGTGGGCAAGAAGACTCAATATGAAAACTACCATCCGCTATAACGTCAGCGCCAAACGAAAGTAATAGACGAGCGAGGTCGTGAGGAATGCTTTTCTCATCTTTCTTTTCTGCCATGCAGCGCAGTGGCTCCGCGTCTCCAGCGAGCGCCGCAATAACAGCCTCAACCAGTCTCGCGCAGCTATCTATATAGTCAAACTCACATGGCTGTGCTAGATCAACTGCCCGTTGCGCTCTTACGTGCGCGCTCGACAGATTGCCACACCTCAACTCACTAAGTGCCAAAGCTAGAGAAAACACCGCTCGCAGCATACGATCGCCCATACTCTCCGCTCGTGCTGCTGCACGCTCTAAACGACCTGAGCTACAAGAGCCACCAGCAATCGCCACCAACTCACTTACCGCCAGTTGGTAGTCCATCAAGCGTTGGGATCTGCTATGGGCTAGTGTTTGTTCCACCTTGACAAGCAGCGCTTTAAGCTCGTCTCCTACGGACTCACCACCAAAAGCAGTCGCAAGTAGCAAATCATTAATCAGCAACATCTCAACCAGACTCTTGCAATTTGGCTGCGCTGACTCTTCGGTAAAGCGCGCAAGAACCCGATGAAACTGACCCTCAAAAAGCAGCTGTCTCAGCTCTAGATGCAACAACAACTCTGGATACACTTTTGCTGCTTTTTCATGTATGCCTACAAGCTTATCTCCCATAGCAAGACTACGGCCCTGCGCAAGCATACGCAACAGCAGCGCTGAATTGCTACAAAACTGCAGTTTTGCTTGCTTTGCTTTCTGTTGGTCTAATACTGCAGCAAAGGCTTGACGAGCTATAATCTGCTTTTGCTCAATCAAGGCATATGCAGCAGCACTTTCCAAGTAGCCCACTTCTTCTTTCATATAAAGTTGTCGAGCTGCTGCAAGACAGTCTTTGATAACACCCAATGCCCCTGCTGCACAAAGCTCAGCTCCCCAAGGCATAAGCAGCTTGCTCCGGCTATCTGTCGTGGGAAGCAGAGCACCGCAGATGCCAGCACGCACAAAGTTGCGACTTCGACACAACACACTAAAAACCCGCTCAACAACGTCAGCATAAAGTCCTGCATACTGCCGCAGACTCGGAAAGCAAAGTCGAAAAAGTGAAATATCGTCAATTCCCGCGCAACAAAATGTGCCCGTATAAACATTGACTTGAAAGAAAGGAGCTTCCGCCTGCATCCAAGCAAGGGTTTCATCGTCGGCTGTTGGAAGTATTTGGCGAAGTTGCTCAAAATTACCTGAGCCAAGCAGCATCATCGCATAGCGAATGCGTAACTCTGATAGAGGTATTCCGTTGCGCAAGGACATCATGACGATGCGCTGAAGCGATTCAAGGTAGCGTGGAGCATACAAATCCACCCCATGCGCAAGCGCACGTGCAAGCAATGGAATGCCGTTAGTCATACTCCAAGCTCGCCGCGCTAAATCACTAAGTTGTAGTGGCATGCGGTAAAGCAATTCACGACCAGCAAGCACATACGCTTCTGGAAGCTCCTCGCAGAGCTGCTCTGCTTCTGGACAAAGTGTTATCAGTATGGTGACTCCCTCTACGGCAGCAGCCCGTATAAGCTCTGCGGCCTTATCAATCGTCTCTTCATCAAGGGCAGGGAAATCATCAAATAGTACGCAGACTAACTGATCTTTCTGCTTGCGGGCTGTAGTCCTAGCTTTGCAGAGCGTGCTTTCAAGTCTATTAGCAAGTTCGTGAGAATTGGCTTTGAGAAAGGCAAGTAAAGGTTGAGGAGCATCTGAAGATCGACGCTGAATCAGACGCTTTGCAAGTTGAGTTTTCATAAGCCCTGGCTCGCCCACGATGAGCACAATATCGCTTCGAGATAACTCTGGTGGAGCCATTGGAGGTAAGAGAGGACTTCTCTTATCTACAGACTCAACAACGTCCTCAGCCACAACAAGACTCGAGCTGGCACCATACGCATCCATAGGGTTCTCCTTCTTCTAAACAATCAGATTCGGGAATTCGATTGTTCCTGAAGAAGTTACTTGTCAAATTCTCGCACTGCACAAGAGGTCACTTTCGCTGCATAAGATGCAAAAGTTCAAGAGATGCCCACAATCCTGCCAAGCTTGCAGCAGTCTGCAGCCAAGTTTGCGCCAAGCGTACACAAGCAACGCAACGTGCCTTGGTTTATGAGGACGTCCATGCGCGTTTGACATTTTCCGCAAGGTATAGGAATATTTCACAAAATATCTATACAGAGGATATCTATGTATATTCATAGACTCAAACAAGCATTAAGACAGCATCACCAGTTTTTGCCCACGCTCTTAGACTTCACAGCGAATTTGGGCCGACTGGTGATAACTGTTTGAACGTAACTTATATCTTGTTAAGGAAAAGCCATGATAGGTTCGGCAGAGCTAATAGTCATACTAGGGTACTTTCTTGTACCTCTTATTTTATTGGTAATTACCCTTATAGCCCTCTATTTCGTAGTCAGAAAAGCCGTACGAGATGAACTAGACAAGCGCAA
>NZ_DBHHGF010000010.1:0-77943 GCF_057238325.1 Olegusella sp.
ACTGTCCTTAAATCTCCTCTTGAAAATGCTTGACAAGCCATAGCTGGTCTCCTTTGGCATGTGGTACTGCCACACTAAACCTGACCGCCAGGCAAGTCTTCTGTTGCAATAATGTCCAATTCTAGCAGCTCACGCGTATGAGACGTGCAACGGACACGTTCATCCGCCCGTATACCCGCAATCCAAACAATCTGTCCTCTCGGACCCGTACGCAAAATCGGCACACCAGCGCGATCTGCAGCTGGAATTTTTGCTTCATTAAGCAAATCAGAAAGCTTTTTTGACTGCCCATGCATCCCTAAAGGACAAAGTACATCCCCTGCGCTCGGTGCATCTACCCAAAGACGTCCTCCCCGCTCGGGATCGACCCCGCAGGCAACGGCATCCAGCAGCACCGATGCACCAGCCCATTCTTTACCATGCGCGCGCGCTAATGCAACAGGATCGGCACCACGCGGAACTGTGGCAAGTCGAGCCACCAAAGTACGCCCACCTGACAAGCTCAAGGTACCACGCGCATCAGGGGCAGTTGTGATTACATGCGGAGAAGGAACCTCCAGCCATGCAGCAAGCTCACCAGCCGCCTCTATACGACGTGCTCTCACAAATAGCAGACCATATTCCACGCGGGCGTCAATGCCTTCTACCACCTGAACAGAACCACTACCCGCAGCAACTAACTGCAAAACCGCATTAATATGTCGTGCTTCAACACGTGCGCCCGGTGCCAATCGCGCAATAACCTGCTTGACTACACGACGCGCAATCACCACCTCAGATGCCGCGAGTCTCCCTGCATCCAGCGCAATCATGCCTCCGTCCTGTCTACGCGTCAGTTCGCGCAAAGCTCGCGCCGCCAGTTGAGTCAAATATGCATCCTCATCAGACAAAATATCGCAGGTTGCAGACAAAGTAGTACTCAAGCGAGCATTCCGCTCCTTTGCCACAGGCAATAGCTTGTGTCGTACATAGGAGCGCAGATAGCGCGTGTCAGAATTAGTCTTATCCTCACGCCACACAATCCCCCGCATAGTCAGCAGATTGCAAAGCTCATCATGCTCAAAATCCAACAACGGACGCACGATGCGATTGCGCCTGCGCGGAATAGATGCCAAACCTGCAAGCCCCGTCCCACGCAATGCATTCATAAAGAATGTTTCAGCGCGATCATCTGCGGTATGAGCCGTCAAAATTCGAGCAGCCGACCTAGGAGTCCCCACCTTATCCGAAAGCATATTGGCAAGCTCTGCTGCTGCCGCATAACGCAACTCACGACCCGCATTTTCTACATTGCCATCGCCCGCCGCCGCTAGCGCTGCAACATCAGCACGTCGCACCGTACAAGGAATCCCGTAGCGCAAAGCCAGCTCACAAACAAACTCCTCATCCTCTTGTGCGTCAATACCACGCAATTGGTGATTGACATGCAGTACATGCAGACGCTCACGCGCAATATGCGCCTTGCCACGTCCATCAGCTATATCAAGAGTGGAGTTTGCCGCCAGCACAAGCAAAGCTGTCGAGTCGGCACCGCCCGAGACCATGAGCACCACCGGTGCCTTCAAATCACTAAGCTCATCCATTGGCATATTTACCCCTTGCGCAGCGCTCCGCCTTGGGGTGATATCGGCATATCTACTAGCAACGCTTGGCATCAACTCAACCTTTCCTTGCGTGGAAGTCCTAGTCTACTGAACTAATTGCGCACAAAAAGTTCCACGCATAAGAAAACGGCCCGAGACCAAATCTCGGGCCGTCCTACCACATTCAGCACCTAATCAACATCTAGTCAATCGAAACCTTAGTAACGTTGTTTTGCTCGACCTGCTTGGGCACGTTAATCGTCAATACACCCTCAGCGAGCTTGGCGCTAATGCCTGAGGTGGCTGCGTCCTTAAGATACACTCCACGGGTTGCATGCCACTCACTGGTTTCCTTGTGCAGATAATTCTTGGTCTTTTGCTCATCAGACTCTACATGGTTTACCGAAACCGAGAGACGCCCTTCATTGAGCTCGACATCCACCTCGTCCTTCTTTACACCAGGTACATGAGCAGTTACAACATACGCTTCGCCGGCATCTTCAACGTCCATCTTGAACACGCCGTCATCGGAAATGGTGGGCATCTTAAAGAGCTCATCCCAATCGCCAAACGGCCACATCGAGCGGGCAAGCCTGTTGTAATTGTTGTAAGGGATCATGTTCGTCATGACAATCACTCCTTTTTTACGTGCGACGCAGCACTTGCTGTGTCTTTGGTTGTCACTATTAAGTATTCCCAGAATGGAATTCTTTATACACATAGACAAAGGTTTTCTTATCTACATATACGCAATAAATCTAAGTCTTTCTATATCAGATATTAGAATCTATCTTGTGAGAGCTTTACGCAGAGCAAGAATTTAGACTGGGTACTGCGTTAGAATGACGGTGATTCAGCAACATCGGAATTCACAGCAAGAAGGACGCATATGAGCGACCTCGAACAGATTCCCACCAATACATCCACTCCTGCTGACAAGCAGCCACCCACTCCTGCCGCAACGAACAAGCAGGCTCCTACGCGCCCTGCCTATGTTCGTCCCCGCAAACCTCATATCACTCAGGATGCCATCGACGATCTAAGCCAAGACGATGGTTTTAGTGGGAATAGCGGTTATACACACGACTCAAATATCACAGTCAGTGGGGCAACGCCTTTTGCGGGCCGTTCTTATCGACGCTCGCGCGCTGATATTGGCAAACTCAAGCGTGACTCACATTATGGTCAGTACTTACAAATTCCCAAAGGCAGACGCTCAATTTTTGTATCGCGTGAGCGAGCCCGTCGCCGCAATTCAATCATTGCGATGACGCTCATTGTGCTGGCCTTGTTGGCTGTCATTGCTTTTGCCATCAAACTCATCTTGAGCAGCGTCCACTAAGCAAGTCCTTCTTTATCATGGGTTACCAAACCCATTGAAAGAGACGGCGGTGTACGGCTATCCCCATCTACTAATGCCAAGGATCACTTTGGAAGAGTGGCTCGGGTTCAGCTGGCCTATCCGAAAATGGGTCATATCCATCATCATCTTCGTTTTCTGCACGTAAATAGGGGGAATTTGGTTTTTGAGATGAAGGCGTAGTGGCATGAGAAGCAGGTTTTGCAACAGGCTTGGCAATGTGTTTTGACATCGTTTCCTCGCCCACAGTTTCAGCCTGTATCCTAGTCGATTCAAGTTCTTTTTCGTCTGTCATTTGCCAGTCCTCCTATGCATACATATCGACATAGGCCGCAAAATCACAAATCTTGTTGCCATTACCCGACATGTCATAGTCGCCATACAGACTTGTCGGTGCATAAGTAACAACTACACGCACTTCATCGGAACCCTTCTTGACCTGAGCAATCAACACTGTCCAGGTATAATCGCCCTCTGTGCCGCTCATACAACTAAATTTACGGCCGTCCTTCTTTGGCAAATCTTTGACCTTAGATGGCATGGTTATCGTATCTTCAGTGCAGCTTGCACTTGCATTACTAAGGCCGCATTCAGACATGACTGCATAGATCGCATCACTGCCCAAGCCCTTTGCCGAACTTGGGATCTCCGAGGATGCATACTCGTAGCGCACACCGCTAAAGTCGGCACCACCAGAAACTACATCTCCTTGCGAGACATGGTTTTTATTGACGCCACCGGCCTCACCATGTCCACCTTCTTTGGAACCAGACGCATCAAAGTTATGGTCAAAAGGATTTGAACACAGTCTCAGATTTGACTGCCCGTTGGAATAGAGTGCCTGTGCATCACCACGGGCGTCTATGTAGCCGCCCTTATAAGCAAAACCTTGCATGCCTAAAAACTCTGCAACATCACTCGGGCGATGGCGGAAATACTCAGCAAATTGCTTGATACCTGATGGATAGGGATAAGACACACTCAGTATAACCTTGGTGTCTTCCTTAATCTCACTACCTGCTCCAGGATCGGTTGCAACAACACTGTGACCGTCTTTGTCGGATTTTACATAGTCTTTCTTATAAGCAATACCTATGTCATCAAGGGCCTTCATGGCCTGTGACTCGTTTTTACCTACAAGATCGGGCATCGTACGTACGGTCGAAACGGTCAGCCTAATCTCCTGATCGGAGGTAAACGCTGTTCCTGCCTTTGGCTCAACTGCCAATACTCTACCCGCTTCTTTTGTAGAGGGTTGACGTAAAACTTTTATGTTGTTTGCACCCGCATCTTTGAGCTTTTGCTGCGCATCTTCCAGCCTCGTACCCACCACTTCGGGCATCACGCGAGCTTCACCAATCCAGATAGTCACCTCAGTGCCTTTTGCACGACGTTCGCCCGCAGGAGGCGTCTGCCCCACAACCAAGCCAACGCCCGTATCGGTAACTTTTGTTTTTTCGTTTATCTTAAATCCCAAGTCAGAAAGCTGTTTTTTTGCTTTGTCAACTTTTTCATTGCGTACCGAGGGAATGGTATGACCACCCCAAAGCTCTGCCCCATAAGAAACAAAAGCGGCAGTCGCAGCCAAAAGAACAATAAGCAGCGAAAAAGCCACCACCAAACGCTTGTGAGACTTTGCCCGCTGACGCTTGGCTTCAGCCTCAACCGTAATATCGTTTACCTCACGAATATGAGGGCGCACTGTTATCTCATCATTGCTGTTATTCATTTTGTGCCTTCACAAATCGAGCCGCAGTCCGAATAGCTGCCATTTTGACAACTATAACCGAGCTGCGGCCCTATCGCATAGCAGAGCATAGTTAGAACAACATAGAACTTAAGATTCTGCACCGTCTCCCAGCTTCTGCGCGACCAGTTTATCGCCTTCACCCACGTCTACTTGCACGGTATCGCCCTCATGGAGCTCGCCTGCAATAATAAGGTTTGCAACGTTATCAACTACCTGCCGCTGAATCAAACGCTTCAATGGGCGTGCTCCGTAAATCGGGTCCAAACCGTCAAGTGCTAACGACCCAACAGCGCGCGGAGTCAGTCGCAACGTAATGCGCTCATTTGCCAAACGCTCGCGCACATCAGCCAGCTGGATGTCAACAATTTTTTCAATATCATCCAAACCGAGTGCATGGAAAGTCACTACATCATCAATACGATTGAGAAACTCTGGTCTGAAGGTCGCACGCAAAGCTTCGTTAACTTGACGCTGTGTCTCCTTGGGGTCAGTAGCTGCATTTGCCGCAGCAATAAACTGACTTCCAACGTTACTCGTCATGATGATAATGGTGTTTTTAAAGCTCACCACACGACCTTGTCCATCAGTCAAACGCCCATCATCAAGCACCTGCAACAGCACATTAAAGACATCGGGATGGGCTTTTTCCATCTCATCCAGCAAAATGACCGAATACGGACGACGACGCACTGCTTCGGTAAGCTGACCACCCTCGTCGTATCCCACATATCCAGGAGGCGCGCCAATCAAGCGCTGGACTGAGAACTTCTCCATATACTCGGACATGTCGATACGAACAAGTGCTCGTTCATCATCAAAGAGATTCCTTGCGAGCGCCTTTGCTAGCTCGGTTTTTCCCACACCTGTTGGCCCCAGGAAGAAGAAACTACCAATAGGCCTATTAGGATCAGCCAGACCTGCACGGCTACGACGTACTGCCGCAGCGACTGCAGATACTGCTTCATCTTGGCCAACAACACTCTTGTGCAGTTCATCTTCTAGGTGCTTTAGCTTATCCATCTCGCCTTGCATCATCTTTGATACAGGCACGCCAGTCCAGTTGGAAACCACCTCAGCAATCTCGTCAGTAGTAACCTCCTCTTTAAGCAGACCACCAGATTCCTGCTTGGAGGCAAGTGCTTGCTCTGCTTCCTCATATTGGGCCTGGAGCTGCGGAATCGTGGAGTAACGCAGTTCGGATGCACGCGCCAAGTCGCCCTCACGGGTTACCCGCTCCATCTCGTTACGCGTAGATTCAATTTGTGCTTTTAGATCCTGCACGCGGTCAATCGCAACGCGCTCGTTTTGCCAATCTGCTTTGACACTATCAAGTTTTTCGCGTGCCTCAGCAATCTCACGACGCAGGGTTTCTAGACGCTCCTTGGAAGCAGCATCCTCTTCCTTCATTAACGCCTGTTCCTCGATTTGCATCTGAGTAAGCTGACGTTCCTGCGCATCAATATCTGCCGGCATACTATCGAGCTCCATACGCAGACGACTTGCAGCCTCATCTACCAGGTCAATTGCCTTGTCTGGCAAGAAACGCTCTGAGATATAGCGGTTAGACAAATCTGCTGCTGCAACCAAAGCTGCGTCGGTAATACGCACACGGTGATGCTGCTCGTAGCGCTCTTTGATGCCACGCAAAATCGAGATAGTATCTTCCACCGTTGGCTCGGACACCAACACTGGCTGAAAACGACGTGCCAGAGCTTGATCTTTCTCGATGTATTTACGGTACTCATCAAGTGTGGTTGCCCCGATAGCATGAAGTTCACCACGTGCAAGAGCGGGCTTCAAAATGTTACCTGCATCCATTGAACCTTCGGTCGCACCAGCACCCACAATAGTATGTAGCTCATCGACAAAGAGGATGACCTGACCATCACTCTTCTGTACCTCTTTGAGAACAGACTTCAGACGATCTTCGAACTCGCCACGGTACTTTGCACCTGCTACCAGCGCAGACATATCAAGCTCAACAAGATCCTTGTCCTTGATAGTCGAGGGCACGTCCCCCGCAACGATACGTTCGGCCAAACCCTCAACAATGGCAGTCTTACCAACACCAGGCTCACCAATAAGCACAGGATTGTTCTTGGAGCGACGACTCAACACTTGAATAGTGCGGCGAATCTCCTCAACACGACCAATCACAGGATCAAGTTTGCCCTGACGAGCAAGATCGGTAACATTGCGTCCATACTGCTCGAGCGCCTTGAATTGGGGTTTTGAATCCTGCGAAGTCACATGCTCATCTCCACGAAGCTCCCCGTACGCAGCGCGCACACGCTTTGCCGTCACTCCCGCTGTCTTGAGCACAGAGCCTGCAGCACCACGGTCATCACATAGCGCAATGAGCAAATGCTCAGTTGTTACATAGGAGTCACCCATTTGAGAGGAGAGCTTCTCAGCAGTATCAATTACTTTGAGCAGGTTATTACCAATGCCCATCTGACCGCCAGCACCAGTCACTTTGGGCTGACGTGCAATAGCGTCGTTGACCACAGATTCAAGTTGCGTCGGATCGACACCAATACGCTCAACAATTGCTCTTAAATTTCGTTCATTAGAGTCAAGCAAAGCCTTAAGCAGATGAATCGACTCCATCTGGCCTGCATCTGCATCTGCCGCGATACCCATCGCTGCCTGCAGTGCTTCTTGTGCACTGACCGCCCATTTATCAATTCTCATACGAGCCTCCCCTTTGTCTTGCACCCACCTCAGCTGCGACTCTTTTTTCAATCTCAAGTCACATAGTGGCACGCACCCTGGCATCTCACTGTTTATCGATGACAGTCTTCCCGCTCACACAGCTTCCTAATCAAATCTAAGTCTCTTTATATAAGATTTTCTAAACTCTCCAATATAGCTATATGGATTCCGTCTTGAGCATATTTCTGCTTTTCACTAAATGCGCTACCGTGAAGATGGAAAGTGCAGATGAGCTGCCAATCCCTTGGCAAGCAGAGCTCTGTAGCCACGTTTTGACACGGCTGATAAGGAGTAAGCAATGCAGGAAATGATTCGTCTAACACCGGCACTGGTTAGCAAGATCTGGGGTGGTACGCGCCTAGGCAGTCCTGCAGCTGGACAGGACAATTACGGAGAAGCATGGACTCTTTCTGCTCGCAATGATTATCCCAGCATCGTGGCTACAGGCACTGATGCTGGCAAGACCTTGGTCGAGTATCTTGCTGCACATCCCGAAGCTGCTGGTAGCAACGCCAATGTTATGGAAGCCTTCCCCACTCTCATCAAATTTATTGATGCTGCAAGTCCGCTGTCAATTCAGGTGCATCCTGATGATACCTATGCTCGTAGCCACGGTATGCCCTACGGCAAGACCGAAATGTGGGTCATTGTTGATGCCGACCCTGGCTCCTTCCTCTACCTGGGCCTTCGTGAAGACATGACCCCAGACGAGTTTGCTGCAGCCATTGCTGATAACAGTATCGAAGAAAAGCTCAATCAGGTACCCGTCAAGCCGGGCGATGTCTTCTTTATCCGCGCAGGTCTGCTACATGCAATTGGTGGTGGCATTCTGCTTGCTGAAGTACAGCAAAATTCCGATACCACCTATCGCGTTTATGACTTTGGTCGTGTTGATTCCCGTGGCAAGACGCGGGAACTCCATGTCGAGCAGGCAAAAGAAGTTGCTTTGCTAGAACAGCCTGGCTATTTAGGTGCGCCTGTACACCCCAGTGAAGTTGCTGGAGGCACTCGCCAGCTACTAGGCCAAGGTACGTGCTTCCGCACGGAGCGTTGGATTTTGAACGATACAACAGAGCTTCCCATAACTGACAAAAGCTATGTTGCATTGATGATGCTTAGTGGCAATGCTCAGGCCAAGCTAGGCGAGCAGATTGAACACATAAAAGCTGGTGAGACCTGGTTTATACCCGCAGGTAATGCAAATCTGCAAATTATGCCTACAGATGGCGTCTGCACTCTGCTGTATGTATGCGTTCCCTCGCAAGAGGCATAGTTCTGCTTGACAGCGTAATAACTCTAGGCACTAATATGCAATGCCAAGCGTGCTGCTAACATAATTTTCAAAGGCAGCCACATCGCCGTTATACACATAACCAGTCATGCCGGCAACTTCCGCACCCGCGCAGTTGTCGGCATTGTCATCAACAAAAAGACAAGTTGCAGGCTCTAATTGATAACGCTCACACAAGGTAGTAAAGATAAGCGGATCGGGCTTCATAATGCGCTCAAATGCCGATACTACAAAGCCATCCATCAGGGGCATGCAGGGGATTAGCTCGCGAATCTTCCACCAACGAACGCCCGCATTGGACAGTAGATAGCAGCCATACCCAGCATTATGCAAGCGCTCTACCTGCTGATTCATAAGGGGCAGGGGCGCATGATATTCATTCCAGTGCAAACAAGTCTGGTGTAATGGCTCCCACAAACGCTCGGGCAACTGACGCTGAGCAATCATTTCCATCGTGGCATCACTAATAGTGCCTGAATCAAGCAAAGCCCAGCTTGGATGCAAAAATAAGGCATTACGAATAAGCAGGGCATCTTGATCATTGTCTACATAGAGATGGGAGTACAAATCAGGATTAAAATCCATGAGCACGCCGCCCATATCAAAGACAAAGTTTGTGATGCTCACCGCTCGTCCTTTCGCTCCCCATCATCTAACAAGCCACGCAAGACTTGTTCGGGACTGCCTCCATCATAGCGAGCAAGTGCCACAATACGCTCTTGCATGCGAAATTCATGCACCTCGTCCTCAAGCTCACGAATACGTGCACGCATCTCATCGTTTTCACTCACGAGCGCTTCGGTACGTTCACGCATGTCGAGGATGCGCACAACACCAGCCAAATTGATACCCTCATCAGTCAGCTTGCTAATAAGGTTGAGACGCTCAACATCATGCTGTGAATACAGACGTGTGTTGCCGCGCGAGCGACCGGGATTCACCAAGCCCTTTTGTTCGTACACACGTAGGGTCTGGGGATGCATTCCCGTCAATTCGGCGGCAACGCTAATCATGTAGAGGGGCTTATCTTTGCCGTCACTACGAGACATAGCGCTCAACATCCTTTCGATATTCACGGTGGTCGGCATCGCGCAAATTCGAAAGCGCTTTGCGCTCATCAGCAGACAAACTCGTCGGAACCTTGATACGCACGGTCACATAGAGAGCACCCTTATTATTTTTGCTTTTGACATCAGGTGCACCCATACCACGGAAGCGGAAAGTTTTACCATCCTGTGTTCCTGCAGGAACCTTAAGACGCACTGTCTCGCCACCTGGAGTGGGTACTTCTACCTGTGCACCAAGCGCTGCTTCAAAGATAGAAATCGACAGCTCCATGCGCACATCGGCACCATCACGCTTCCAAAGCGGATGCTCGGCCACACGCGTTGTCACCACCAGGTCGCCGCGAGCGCCGCCATTAGCACCAAATTCACCACGACCGCGATAGCGCAATTTGCCGCCATCCACTGCGCCAGCAGGCACTTTAACCGTAAGGCTCTGTCGTTCTCCCGTTGAAGGTATGGTGTAGCTCACTTTGCGCTGGGTTCCCACAAAGGCTTCTTCTGCAGTCACACTTACGTCTAGCGTAAGGTCTCCACCTTTGGATGGACGATTTTGAGCGCGACCCGCACCTTGTCCGTTAAAGATTGAGCTAAAGTCAAAGCCGCCAAAAGCGCCGTCGCCACCACGCATGCTGCCAAGAATATCTTCCCAGTTCATGCCGCCGCCATAGCTATAGCCACCTGCGCCACCCGCACCGCCAAAGCCAGCTCCTGGAATACCACCAAAGGTCAAAAGCTGATCATATTCCTTGCGCTTTTGAGGATTGGAGAGAGTGGTATATGCTTCGCTTACTTCTTTGTACTTGGCCTCATCGCCGCCGCGATCAGGATGATATTTGGCTGCGAGCTTACGGAATGCCTTCTTAATTTCTGCATCGGAGGCATTTTTGCTCACGCCCAAAACGTCGTAATAATTCTTATCTGCCATGGCGGAAGCCGCCTCCTTTCGTTACATCGCCCCTACTCTTGCAGCGCGCATCTCAAAGATGCCAAACGTCGGACACCCGCAAGCAGGTGTCCGACAAAATCAAATCTAAGCCTCACGAGACTCTGTGACATCTGCATCAACATCAGTCGCCGCATCATCTTCCTTGGCAGGATCAGGACGCTTAGGGCCACCAAAGGTTACCTGCACCATTGCCTCACGAATAACCTTGCCACCCATGCGATAGCCACGCAGATACACCGCTGCAACTGACTCATCGTAGGCCTCTGTATCCTCCACGCGACCCACCGCCTGATGTTCTAGCGGATTAAAAGCGTCACCCAGAGGGTCAATGACCTCAACACCTGCCTTACCCAAGATAGATACCATCTTGTCGTGGACAGCCTGCACACCAGCAACAAACTGATCAAACTGGTTGTCCTCAGCGTCCTCCTGCGCAGCCTTACCAGCATGCTCAATAGCACGCTCCATATCGTCTAGCACAGGAAGCAGGGAAACTACCAACTTTTCACCTGCGCGGTCACGTTCGTTGAGTCGTTCCTGAGCAGTGCGACGACGGAAATTATCCCAATCTGCCTGAAGTCGCAGCAAGCGGTCAGTAGCATCAGCTGCTTCTTTTTTTGCAGCGTCAATTTCGGCTTGGGCACCATCCAACTTATCCTGCAACTCGCTGCGCACTGCCTCAGCAGCTTTGGCACGCTCGGCCTCCTTAGCGGCAATTTCTTCCTCTGCCGCCTGAGCTCCTGCACGCTTGGCTGCTTCAACTAGAGCTTCTTCGTCCAGCTCGGCCTCGGCGTCCATCTGGTCGTCGTCGACCTCGACTGAAACTTTCACGCCGTTCTCCTTTGGGTCCTGCCCGTTGGGGGCGGGGCTGGAAGTAGCCTCATCGGCCACCTCCTCTACCCTCTTCTCTTCCTTCTCGGACATGTCGGCCACCTACTAGTTCTGCTTGTTGTCGTCGTCGACAACCTCGTAATCAGCATCAACTACGTCGTCAGCGCTACCACCATCAGTAGGTGCACCCTGTGCAGTCTGTGCGTCAGTTGCGGAGTAAACAACCTGAGCCAAATCCTGGGCTGCAGTCTGGAGCTGCTCGCTTGCGGACTTAATAGTCTCAATATCGGTACCATCTAAGGCCTTGCGAACAGCAGCGATGCCATCTTCGGCTTTCTGCTTGGTGTCAGCAGGCACCTTGTCGCCGAGCTCCTTTAAGGTCTGCTCGGTAGAGTAGGCAAGGGAATCGGCCTGGTTGCGTACCTCAATCTCGTCCTTCTTGGCCTTGTCCTCCTCGGCGTGGGACTCTGCGTCCTTGACCATACGGTCAACTTCCTCATCAGACAACGCAGTAGAACCAGAAATGGTGATTTGCTGCTGCTTGCCCGTGCCGCGATCCTTTGCGGTGACCTTGACAATGCCATTGGCATCGATATCAAAGGTGACCTCAATCTGAGGCACGCCACGACGAGCCATAGGGATGCCCGTAAGCTGGAACTTGCCCAAGCTCTTGTTATCGCGAGCCATCTCGCGCTCGCCCTGCAGCACGTTAATCTCAACGGAAGGCTGGTTATCTGCTGCGGTGGAGTAGACCTCGGTTTTGCTGGTAGGAATGGTGGTGTTGCGGTCAATCATCTTGGTCATGATGCCGCCCATGGTCTCAACGCCCAAGGAAAGCGGGGTAACGTCAAGCAGTAAGATATCGGAAGCACCAGAAGCACCAGAAAGCACGCCGCCCTGAACTGCCGCACCGTCGGCTACAACCTCGTCAGGGTTAACCGACATGTTGGGCTGCTTGCCCGTCATCTGACGGACGAGCTCCTGAACAGCGGGCATACGAGTAGAGCCGCCAACGAGAATAACCTCATTGACCTGGGAGATCTGCAATCCTGCATCCTGAAGAGCCTTGGTAACGGGAGCTTTGCAGCGATCAAGCAGGTCGCGGGTAATCTTTTCAAACTCTGCGCGGGTCAGGGTGTAGTTGAGGTGCTTAGGACCAGTGGCATCAGCAGTAATAAAGGGGAGATTAATCTCGGCCTGCTGAGCAGAAGAAAGCTCCTTCTTTGCGTTCTCAGCCGCATCCTTGAGGCGCTGAAGAGCCATAGGGTCGCTGCGGAGGTCGATACCGTTATCCTGCTGGAACTTGTCAGCCATCCAGTCAATCACGCGCTGGTCCCAGTCGTCGCCACCTAGGTGGTTGTCGCCGTTAGTTGCAAGAACCTCGACAACACCGTCGGCAAGGTCAAGCAGGGAGACGTCGAAAGTACCGCCACCCAAGTCAAAGACCAAAATCTTCTGATCGATGTTCTTCTTGTCAAAACCGTATGCGAGAGCTGCGGCTGTAGGCTCGTTGACGATGCGCTGCACGTTAAGGCCAGCAATCTTACCTGCGTCCTTGGTTGCCTGACGCTGAGCGTCATTAAAGTAAGCAGGGACGGTAATGACAGCGTCGGTGATGGTCTCGCCGAGGGATTTCTCAGCGTCAGCCTTCATCTTGCCGAGAACCATAGCGGAAACCTGCTCAGGAGTGAAATCCTCACCATTAATCTCAACAACGGCGCGCTGACCAGTACCAGCCTTAACCTTGTAAGGAACAGTCTTGAGCTCGGAGCCAACCTCGTCATAGCGACGACCCATGAAACGTTTAATGGAAAAGACAGTGTTGGTGGGGTTGGTGACTGCTTGGTTTTTTGCAGCCTTACCAACAATGCGGTCGCCGTCGGCACGGAAGCCTACGACGGACGGAGTAGTGCGATCGCCCTCGGCGTTCACGATAATAGAGGGCTCGCCACCCTCAAACACTGCCATTGCTGAGTTGGTGGTACCAAGGTCGATGCCAAGAATTTTGCTCATAATGCTTCCTTTCCTTCTCCCTCTGCCTAAAGACCGAGAGTTTTAGTGCATTTTGGTGTCGCCGAGTCGCCGACGCCTTACCTATACAAGGCGATTGTTCCCTCGGCGTATAATTTTATACATAATCTAAGTCTCTACACATTAGATTTTTTGTATTCATCAATTTAAGAATTCTTAAGCCACATTTGCTCAAGAAAATATAGCGTTAATTACTCAAAAACGATCACCATCACGACCGCACGTAATTGAACTGCATTCCGCACAAAGAACGCGTCCATGAATGCTAAAGCCTTTGAAAGGGACTTTCGCCCGCAATGAAACTGCGCCTCGCACAAAGAGCGCGCAGGACTGGATTGATAATCCGCAGCAAAAGGCCGTACTCAGTTATGAAAACTGAATACGGCCAAGATGGCAATTTACATGAGAGACTTTTATATTGCTCGTCTCTTTTCTTGTCATACACCTTCTTTTATTGCGCCTTTTTTATCTGTGCAAAGCCAATATATGAAAGGACGGCTTCAAGCACGATAAACATGAAATACGGCGGGAACAAGACGATTGCCACGGTGTAGAGAATCGCCCCCGTAAGAGCAAAGCCCGCTTTACGCATGAAGAGCCCAAGGGCATTAAAAATAACCGCTATACCTGCACAAATGAGATGTGGGGTCACCAATACGCTTGCGAGAGCAGCACCAGCCTGATCTGTGGATGAACCGGCAGACATACTTGTGCCCCAATACCATCCGCTATAGATGAGATAAAGCAGTCCCAAGATAAACGCAATAAGCAGTAAAATGTTCAGCTTCTTTTTCATTCCAAATGCCTCTCGTTAAACCTTATTAATTGCCAAATCAACTATGAAAGGCTAAAGGTCTTTTCAGCAAGAGGCTTGTCGCTCAGGCTAACAAGTTCCTTGACAGACACTTCTATGTCGGAGTCGTCAGCAACGCTATATGCAAGAGAGCAGGAAATGGTAGCGCCTTTTTTGACGTTGTTCATATAGTTGTCTGCATTGATATCGGTATCTGTAACCGCCATATCGCATTGGACGTTATTTTGATACACCTCAATGCTGGTTGCGCTGGCCATTGACTGAGGGTCATCAGAATTATTTGTAAAGGTAAAGTCGATAATTACGCAAGGTTTACCCTCATAATCTTGGCCCTTTTTGCATCCGTCGATTGTTACCGCATAGTCAGAAGTTGCAGCCTCGGCTTTCTCCGCCTGAGCAGGCTTCTTCGTCTCAGCAGAACCAGCATCGTTGGTGCTGGGAGAACCACCACAACCTGCGATTGGGAGCGCAATAAGCGCAGAAATTGCAAATACGCAGAGGCTCTTTTTGATTTCCATACTGTCTCACCTTTCAGTCAAGATCCTGTCTTGTGGCAAGGCAATGGTAAGGGGGGGGTTACTTTTCAAGAGTTAGCCGTTTAAAATCTGTGAGCGGACTTTTGGACGCAATTTTATGTATGGGCAAATTGCTTACGGGCTCTTTGTCTATCCTTACAGACCCTTTGCCTATCTAGTACTCAATGGAGACTGAATGATGCGCCGTGGAGCACCACCTTAGCCAACCACAAGGTTCTGTGCACCCACTTCTTTTTCGTGAAGAAAGCCGCAATCACACGCTATATCTGCCATCGCCAAGCTATACCACTGGCAACATACATATCTAAATTGCTGCGCTGGCTTAGAGGTATAGCTGATTGGTGCATACTGAGTAGGATTACTTAAAAGAGATGGGACACCCACGATGAAACTTCTCATTGCGTCTGATATTCACGGTGCAGCAGCTTGGTGCAAGAAGTTAATGTCTGCCATTGAACAAGAACAACCTGACCGCGTATTGCTGTTGGGCGACCTTCTCTATCATGGACCGCGCAACGATGTGCCTGCCGATTATGCTCCGCGCGAGGTTATTGCAATGCTTAACTCCATTGCGACACAGATTGTGGCAGTCCGCGGCAATTGCGAGGCCGAGGTCGACCAGATGGTGCTTGATTTTCCTTGTCTCGCGGAAAGTACTGTAATTTTGGACAGTGCATCCGAAGGCAACCTACATGAGTTATTCCTCACCCACGGACACATTTGGGGCGCTGGACGAGATAACTCTATCGACCGCCTCCCGCCTCTGCCTGCACATACCAGTCTTGTCTATGGCCACACCCACATCAAAGCGAACGAAGCCAGTGCAAAACATCCCGATATATGGCTGTTTAATCCAGGTAGCGTTGGCATCCCCAAAGACGGAAGCCACAGCTATGGCCTCTACGCGAATGGACGCTTTGAGCACCGTATTCTGGACAACTAGTCAAATTCCAAACTTGCGACAGGCCCAACCTTCTAAACCCTGCGGCAAACCAATCGCAAGACTGTAAAAAAATAGAGGCGCTCAGAGGCCGTTTTAGGCACCTAAAAAAGCTTGCGTGATATTTAGTACCCCAACACAAAAAGCTCGAAAAGTGCCCTATTTCCACGGTGGGGAAATTTGACTCAAAAATACCCTTTTTAACTGCGGTTTTACATATGCTCATACTCAGCAGAACGCAAACAAGACAAAATATCACATTGCTGAGCTGTAGTTTCTTAGATCCCGATAAAGGCTGTTTTTATTTTTTAGCTCCAAAAACATCCACACTATTCTATAGTTTATTTAGATATTTATATTTTTAACTGCAATTTTATAAATACTGATGATAATAGTGTGGATGTTTTTACTCATTTATCGTGGCTGTAACCATAACCCCTCTACCCATATGCCCACACCTGATGTGTTTAACCCCCCCAGTGCCCACGCCTTAGGCTTTCAAACATCACACGTTTAACCCTCGCACGTCTAAACTTGGTGCACCTAAACCTTCCATACCTAAACACTCTGCATTTAAGGAATGGGTAGTTAATATTTTTAGCCCCGAGGAGCCCTTTTTGGTAGGAATACGAACAAAAAGGTTTCATCGGGGCTAAAAATATTAACTATCTGTATTATCTAGACAATTTGCACTACCCAAGCAGCTTGCGGAATTCATGCTATTTACGCGATTTACATTAGTTACACCATTTACTAAGTACGGGCTAATAACCGCTTGCACAATCTAGGTACCATTCACCGTCATTTGCCTTAATATGGAATCGTTCTCAGATAGGATTGTGTGCAAGTATGTCGATAAGTCGCCAGCACCCATAAAGCTCGGCGACATATGTGGAAAGGACCCCGCATGAGTGATGAATCCTGGCGTCCCAAGCTCCATCTTGCCCCCTATAAAGGCTCAATCAGCGACCCCAACGGTCTCTGCCAATTCCGCGGAACCTACCATATTTGCTGCCAGAACGCCCCTGAGTATCCTGGCAACTTCGACAGCCCTCATGGCTGGGGACACTACGTCAGCCGCGACCTCGTAAACTGGGTCTTCCTCGGCTGCCAAGTCATGCCCGATTGCCCTTCTGACAAAGATGGCTCCTACTCCGGCGGCGCATATCTCGCCACACCCGCAGATGGTGCCGAGCACGACGGCGAAGTCTGGTACTACTACACTGGCAACATCCGTCTACCTGAAGGCGACGGCACACTCGCAGGCCGCCTTGCCAACCAAACACGCATGCGTAGTTACAACGGCATCCACATGGGTCCCAAAGAAGTCATCCTCGATAACTCCAACTACCCTGCCTATTGTTCCAATCACGTTCGCGATCCCAAAGTTTGGAAGCAGAACAACTCTCTTCATATGCTCCTCGGTGCACGCACACGCAAAGACAGCCGCGGTGCCGTGCTGTGCTATCGCTCTGATGATGGCGCGAATTGGGAACTTGAAGGCTCTGTCACCAATACCGACAGCGAACCATTTGGCTATATGTGGGAGTGCCCCGACCGCATTGCTCTAACCGACGCACAAGGTACGGTTCACGAGTTTCTTGCCACATGCCCACAAGGCACAGATGAGCTTGGTCTGCCCTATATGCTTCAAAATGTGCACGGAAATGGCTATTTCCCTATTGATGGCTCGCTGCTGGACCTCTTGCACCAAGACCACGAACTTATGAATGCGCAGGCACCGCACCCTGCTATCGATCAGGCCACCTTTGTCGAATGGGATCACGGCTTTGACTTCTATGCGTGCCAGAGCTTCGTCGATGACAAGAACCGCACGCTTCTCGTGGGTTGGATGAGTCTCCCCCACGACAAAAATGATATTCGCCCCTACGACAACCCCACTGCCACTTGGCGCGGCTGTCTAACGGTTCCCCGCGAACTCACACTCAATGCCGATGGGCACATCCTGCAAAATCCTGTTGCTGAAATCGACTCTCTCCGCGGCGAAGCTGTCCCCTTCGACGAAGCAAGCGCGACTGTCCCCAAGGTCTCCGACCTCGTAATCTCCAATATTACAGGCGACGGCACTCTTCGCTTTGATGATGCGCTCGAGCTGCGTTTTTCCAACGGTGAAGCAGAGCTCATCTTTACTGACGACGCGGTGGGCCAAGGTCGCAAAATCCGCCGCACCAAGGTTGGTGTCATCCATGACATCCGAGTCATCATGGATACTTCCGTCTTTGAAATCTTTATCAATGGTGGCGAGACTGTTTTTGGCACCCGCTACTTCACTGAAGCAGACAGCGTCCAAGTCAGCATGGACTTCCCCAAGGCTCAAGCCTGCTGGTATCCCATGTCCCCCGTCAGCATTAACTACGTCGTAGACCGTTAGGCGCCAAACTTAGAAGGGTTCGCATGCAAAGTATCAACTTTCATACGCAGCGTGGTTGGATGAATGACCCCAACGGCTTCATCTACTACAAGGGTGAGTACCATCTCTTTTACCAGTACTTTCCTCATGCGACACAGTGGGGCACTATTTGTTGGGGTCATGCTATTAGCCCCGATCTCGTGAATTGGGAGCAAAAAGATATTGCTCTCTTTCCTTCAAAGCCTGCCGACCAAAACGGTTGTTTTTCGGGCAGCGCCGTCGAAAGCGGCGGCAAGCTCCGTCTCTTTTATACCGGTGTGCACTACGACGAGTTTGATCCCGAGGATATCAATAAGTGCGTTCCTGGACATTTCACATCAGCACAGCTCACCATTGAGTCTTCCGACGGAAAAACTTTTAACAACTTTGATGACAAGTACGTTATCATCCCGCCCATTGATGATCCCGAGCTCGGAGACGCCACGCATACTCGCGACCCAAAAGTCTGGCAAGGTGCTGACGGTTGGTACCTCGTGCTAGGTAGCAATATTCATCGCAAGCAGGGCGAAATCCTTTTTTACAAGAGCCAAGACCTTATGAACTGGGAGTATGTCAGTCGTACGCTTATGGATCCCCAGTTAGGCTGGATGTGTGAGTGTCCCGACCTCTTTGAGGTTGAGGGCGGTACCGTATTGCTTGCATCTCTGATGGGCTACGAGGGCGGTGATGACGATCAAAGTGTCTGCTTTGTTGTCGATTACAACAAAGACGATTGCTCCATCGACTTTACTGGAGAGCGCCGCCTTACCGATTATGGCCATGATTTCTATGCCCCCCAAACTACGACTGATGCCACAGGTCGTCGGGTAATGGTGGGCTGGATGCGCATGCCCGAACCCATTGACAATAAGTGGATTGGCATGTTTACCGCTCCACGTGTCGTCGAGGTTGTCGATGGTCACACTTACTTCCGCCTACACCCCAATATCCGTCGCGCTCTAACGCAGCGCACCAACACACCCACGCATCACCGCCCCTACCTTTTTGGTACTACGCTGCGCGAAGGTGATCATATCGACTTTGGTGGCTTGCGCGTATGGCAAGACAAAAACCGCGTCCACGTTGACCGGAGCAAGGTTTATCGCCCGCGCGAAAACTTTATGCATATGCATTCCGAAACGCCTGAGGTCGGGGCAGAAAACAAGATCGAGATGCTGGTACACGGCCATATTGTCGAGATTTACGTTAACGACGGTGAGTATGTCATCAGCAACATGGTCTACGGTTTGGGCAATTCACTATCAACCAACTCGTCGGCCGACTTCACCATTTTGGGCCTTTAGAACAAGCAAAACAGCAGGTAGTCACCAAGGCAAAGCCAGAGCACGTCAGCTATAGGAGAGTCCTATGAAGTTCGAAAACAAAATCATGCTCATCACCTATGCCGATAGTCTCGGCAAAAATCTCCAAGATCTTGAGCACGTGCTCACCAAGCACTTTGACAAAGCTGTTGGCGGGGTGCATATTTTGCCCTTCTTCCCCAGCTCTGCTGATCGTGGCTTTGCTCCCATGCGCTATGACATCGTCGATCCCAAGTTTGGTAGCTGGGATGATGTGCGTCGTATAGGCGAGAGTCGTTACTTGATGTTTGACTTTATGATTAACCACATATCCCGCCAGTCACCCTATTTCCAAGACTTTTTGGAGAAGAAAGACAATTCTGAATTTGCTGATTTCTTCATCCGCTACAAGGACTTTTGGCCAGGAGGAGCTCCTACCCAGGAGCAGATTGATGCCATTTACAAGCGTAAGCCCAAGGCACCAAGCATTGTGGCAGAGTTTGCTGACGGCAGCAAGGAGGATATCTGGTGCACCTTTGGCGAAGAACAAATCGACATTAATATCCACTCTGAGCGCGCTCAACGCTTTTTCCGCGAAACCCTAACACATATGGCCGAAAATAATGCGTCTATTATTCGTCTGGATGCCTTTGCATATGCCGCCAAGCGCGCAGGAAGCAACTGCTTTTTTGTCGAGCCTGATACCACTGAGCTGCTCCAAAGCATGCAAGAGGTGCTTGACCCTTACCAAGTTATGGTGCTGCCTGAGATTCATGAGCACTACAGTATCCAGATGCAAGTTGCCAGCAAGGACTACTGGATTTACGACTTTGCTCTACCTGTACTGACTCTACATGCTCTCTACTCAGGCAATGGTAGCTACCTTGCCCATTGGCTCAAGATGAGTCCCAAGCACCAGTTCACCACCCTTGATACCCACGATGGTCTTGGCATTGTTGATGTCAAGGATCTGCTTCCCGACGAGGCAGTTGATTACACCAAAGAAAAGATGTTCTCCGAAGGTGCCAACGTAAAGAAGGTATACAACACCGAGGCTTATAATAATCTTGATATTTATCAGGTCAATACCACCTACTATTCGGCGCTGGGCAACAACGACGATGCCTATCTGCTTGCGCGCGCAATTCAGTTCTTTGCACGTGGCGTGCCAATGGTCTACTACGTAGGCCTACTTGCAGGTAGCAATGATATCGAGCTACTAGAATCCACCAAGGAAGGCCGCAATATCAATCGCCACTATTACAGTGTTGAAGAGATTGACCACGAGGTAGAGCGTCCTGTTGTACGCAAGCTGCTCGAGATGATGGAACTACGCAATACTCATCCTGCTTTTGATATCGAAGGTGAACTTGAAGTTAGCGCAACGAATGATAAACTTTGCATCCGTCGCAACTCAGGTGATGCTTGGGCTCAACTTGATGCCAACTTAACCACGTACAACTTTGAGATTTCGCATTCTTAGCAAAGGAGCAGTGCATGCTACCCGCAAACTCACACAATCCCCAAGGTATTGGTGCGGCATTTTACGACCTAGATGGTACTATTTTGGATTTAACCCGCGTCTCCAAACGCACGATTGCCGCAATGGAAGCGGTACATGCGGCAGGCTGTGCCAACGTGATTTCCACTGGACGCAACTTGCCCATAGTGCCCGATGTGGTCAAGCTCCCCTGCGTTGACTACTACATCACCGTCAATGGTGGGCAAATTCTTGATGCGAATGGCAATCATCTGCTAAGCAAAGCAATTCCCCGCAATATGGCGCTTGAGCTGGCACATTGGCTACATTCTCGCGGCGCAGGTCTTAATGTGCTGACCTCAACAGGAGCTTATTTTGAAAATCGCCTAGTGTCCTACATGACCCAAGCCGTACATCGCACCGACAGTGATAGCACCTTGAGCGATGAGGGTCTAAGCGATGAAATCACAAGCCTACCCAATCGTTTTACCATCGAAGACATCGAACCTCAAATCCTGGCAGTTGATGACAAGACGAACTTTGTCGAGAAGATGGGTGCTTGCTTTGACACAGCAAAAGACCTTGCTCGCGATGTGACTGAGCTAGAGAAGCGCGGTGATTTGCAGATTGCCACGGTAACTCCCACAGAAATTGAGATTACGCTCAAAGGTGTTGAAAAAGGCTCTGGCATCGAATGGATACGCAAAGAACTGGGCCTAGACAAGGCACAACTTGTAGCCTTTGGTGACTCGGGCAATGATTTGCCCATGGTGCCTTATGTGGGTATCTTTGTTGCAGTAGGCAATGCTTCCGATGAAGTTAAAGCTCAGGCTACCTGTATCGTTGACAGCATGTGGGAAGACGGCGTTGCCAAATGGCTCGAACACGCGCTTAAAGGCGAATGGTACGAAGTCTAGCATCACTGCAACAACAAGATTTTACACGGGCACCCAAAAGCCACGTTCTACTTCATGCCAGATACCAAAAGCCACACTTTGTTTCATATCAAGTGCCAAAAGCCACGGATCGTTTCAACCAACAAGGCTTTGCTTGCCAAACGCCACGTTCTACTTCACCTTTTTTGCCAAAAGCCACACTCTGTTTCACGCGAAAAAAATCTACCTGCGCAAACGTGAAGGCCGTTGAAGAGATATGTGGCTTTTGACATTTTTTCTGAAACAGAACGTGGCGTTTGGCAAGCAGGACTGTGTCATTTGAAGTAATCCGTGGCTTCTGACAAGCAGGGCAGTATCATTTGAAATGATGTATGGCGTTTGGCAGGCAAAGCTGCGTTGATTGAAACAGTCTGTGGCGTTTGGCAGGCAGAGCCGCACTGCTTGAAAGAATGCGTGGCGTTTGACGTGCAAGGCATTATGGAAGTGGGTCTATAGCACATTTTTCCCATATGCCAACTTCTGTGGCACCCCTTTAAGCAATTAAGTTCGGGAATTAAAGTTCAAAAAGCGTGGCAAGGGTGCGCGCGACACCAGACTCATCGTTGGTCCACTCGATAACTTCGGTTGCTGCCTGCTTTACTGCGGATACCGCGTTTGCCATAGCAAAACTCCTGCCAACAGAGCCAATCATATCCAAATCGTTATATCCATCACCAAAAGCAATTGCATCATCAGCAAGCAGACCAAAATGCTCGCACAAATGAGCAACACCTGCCGATTTAGATGCGCGCTTACTCATGACTTCACAAAGCGTCGCGCTGGAACGAACCACATTGAGCTCGGGATAATGCTCGCCTACGCTCTGCTCTGCTGCACGAATATCATTAGGACTTCCCATCAACAAAAACTTATGGACACCTGTAGCAGTAAATATCCCCTCGATATCAATCGACGCACGCGCTCGAGCATGTACAACCTTTTCCTCGTATTTCACACGAGGATCGTCAGGATTTGCCACCACCCACTCATCAAATCCGTAGGTATTGACGCATATACTCGGCAAGCTCTCCGTAAGATAGGCATAAATCTCCAGCGCTTTATCTATAGGAATGATTTCGCTCGCAAGGGTGCACCCCATCTCGTCCAACACGTAGGCCCCTGAATAACACACAATCGGCCCCTCAAAACCCAAGCTACGTTGAAAAGGATGTAAACCCTGAGGTGGACGAGCAGACACCAAACACACAGGTACACCCATAGCAACTACCGCCTGAACGATAGGTGCATCTGCAACTATGGGCTGATGATCCTTGTCTGCGAAGGTACCATCGACATCAGAAAAAACAATTTTTGGCTTCACGGTTCAGCCCCTTATAATGCAAACCCCAACCAGCAGAGCTAGGAAGCGCACTCCTGAACTCTTCAAACGTCAAGGTCGTCAGGCGAATGGGATCCGTAAGTAATCTTGTATCCCTTGCGCAAAATACGTAACAACTCTTGGGAATCTTCTTCACCAAGTCCCTCGAGAAAATGCGAAAGTGCCTTGGTGCTCTTTGCGTTGTGCTCCGAAATTGTGCGACGACCATGCTCGGTGATATATACCAAAACACGACGTCTATCCTCGCTGTCATGTACACGAACTATTTCATCCCGCGCTTCAAGCGCGTCAAGAATACGCGTCACACGAGCTCGAGAATAACCCATCTGAGCTGCGATTTCAGAAGGAATCACACCTTCTTCTGGATCGCATGTCGAAAGATAGTGGAGTGCCGCAGACTCACTAGCCGCAGCACCCTTTGCCGAGCCTGAACCTACAAGACCTTTAGGGAGAGCTTGCGAATAAATGAGGAGCTTACGAGCAACCGCTTCGCTATTTTTTTCACCCATTTTTCGCACCTCCCCAATTTTGGCTCAATTGACAGAAGCAACTTCAATACAAACGCTTACTATCCTGCAAACCGCAAGAATAGAACCTCCGAATTATTGCATCTCCAAAACTATTCCACCACTGCATATTGCTAAGTTTTGGTATTAAGGTTTACTATTCCCCATCTAGTTCGTTGCTATGCTTACTCAAAAAACCTTCAGCTTTTGTATTTGCACGGCGCACCATTTGAGCAAACTTGCTATCTTTGCCATTACCAAGCGGCATCGAATCTAAATCAATCCCCGCAGCAGCCACAATTGCTTTGATATTCTTTTTTGCATTGGCAATGCCTACAGTCAAAATCAGTGCTGCAATACCAAATATGACAAGCAGCGCGATACCCAATCCCAAAAACCACTCGGGACCAGATAGATATACCTGCCAATAGATGAGTAGTGCCGCCGCCGCAACTCCGGTATAACCGAGGCGTTTATAGACTTCTAGCCGCATGACTGCCTGAGTTTGACGATCGGCCTCAGTAATGAGATTGCGACGCTCAGCTTCGCTGATATCTTTTACTACTTGGTGAACCTCGGCGGCCATATAAGGCTTCCTCTCAAATAACGCTAGATGCAAACAACCTATGCAGTATGCAGGATTACAAATAAGCCCGTGGTGCCAGCTGACAAATATCGCAGCTAGCACCACAGGTCTCAAGCATGGGTATTAATAAGAAAGACCCGTGTTGAAGAACGAAGTGTTGATGCCAGGAATTGTGATGCAGCCAAGCAGCGCAATCACAACAAGAATCAACATAACGATAGTCGGGGAAATCTTCTTTTTGGTCATCAACCACCAGCACAGCCAGACAAAGAAGAAACTCAGAAACTTGGGCATAATGGCATCAAGCGTATTCTGCAGGTTAAATGCTGAATCTTCAGCAAATTGTAGATTGAAGCTTGTGGAGATAGAAATCCAGGTAGCAGCAACGGCGCCGATAACCATGGTACCAACCATAACAATAGAGCTGCGCAGAGCAGCAGAGTCAGGACCAACAAGAGCCTCAACTGCATTGCCACCCAAGGTATAACCCTGCTCGTAAGCAAACTTCATACCAAAGTACATGATGGCATTCCATGCAATCATGTAGAAAATCGGGCCCAAAGGATTGCCGCCCGTAGACAAGCCCAAGGCAATGCCTAGTAGGATAGGAATAAAGGTACCAACAATGATGGAGTCACCAAGACCCGCCAAAGGACCCATCAGACCAGCACGAATACCGTTGATGGTCTCGGCATCCATGGGCTCACCATTGGCGCGTGCCTCCTCAAGACCCACCGTCAAACCAACAACCATGGTGCCAATCTGAGGTTCGGTATTAAAGAAGGTGGTGTAGGTACGCAGCGCCTCAACCTTGTCTTCATCTTTGTCATACAAATCGTCGACAACAGGCATCATCGACCACAAATAGCCAAAGGTCTGCATATGTTCCTGAGAAAAGCAGGTGAGGTTACCGTAAATCCAGCGCCTAAAGGACTGCTTTAGCGCAGCGGGGGAAACTTTTTTAAGTTCTGCCATGATTAGATGTCCTCCTCTTCCTCATCATCAATGGAAGCAGCGCCTGCGGCAGCAAGGGCACGCTTGCCAGACTTGAGAGACTGCAGCTCAAAATTGATTAGTGCAAAGAAGACCGCGATGATTGCAGCGGCAATCAAGTTGCAACCCATGACTGCAGCGAGAATAAAGCCAAATGCAAAAGTAACCCAGTCCAAGGTCTTGGTATTCATCCGTGAACGGTAGGAATTTAGGCTATTGAGCTGTATAGATATGCACATAAAAGCCCCTAGACAACAAATGCACCCGCAAGATATGTCCCGCAGGTGCATTCATATATTTCAATCTGAAGGGAGCTTACCCAACATTCTCAAAGCCAAAAGCGCCCATTTCCCACGCAGAGTAGCGCGCCTGCAAAGTTGAGGTCACATGCAGGTTATTAATTTCTAGGGGATACCAACGCGTAGTCATGGTCTTCTCCCCTCCATTGATATAAATCTCAATGACCGAGGTATCCACCAAGATGCGCAAATCAGTAACGCGACCCGCACTGAGCGCAGAAAGTGGTAGACGACGATTAGTACGCCAGCGCCCCGACGGACTTTGGAAGTCCAACTCAAGCATATCTCCATGCAAGAAGAGTTCCAAATCAGAGCCAATAATCACACGACCCTCACCTTGGATATCTTCAATTAACACGTCGGCTGTGCCATTTGGGAAGCATGCAGCTTGTGCACCCGTTACATCAAACATATCACAGGTTGTCTGTGAACCAACGTAGCCCGTAGCCCCAGGAGCTGCTTCCACACTAAATTCCACAGGAGTCTCTCGCAATGCATTGATTTCCTTAACAGGCCAGAAGCACACCTGTTCTGCTTCATTCAGCGAAAGTTCACGCGGCAAGGTCAGCGTATGCACCCACTCGCGCGTTGGCGTCTCGTACTGAAATTCGATGTCTGGCAGACCAATCCAGCCTACGTAGAGCACGCGTCCCTGCTCATCTTCAAAAATCTGTGGACAATAAAAATCAAAACCATAATCTGTTTCGACAAAATCATTCTCATCAAAGCAAGCATAAGGTGCTTTTGCATCCATCTTGTCTGCATCTTTGCCAAGCAAATCAATAACCTTGCCATCCACAGGGAAATAACCGCAGTTGTGAATGTTTTGATACTTAAAAGGCTGCTTGGGAACACCTTGAGGGCAAATAAAGAGAAACTCTCGATTACCTAGGCGTGCTACATTAGGGCACTCCCACATGTAGCCAAAACCGCCTTTGCTATACGCCGTTGCTGAGCCTTCAAACTCCCACGTATAACCGTCGCCTGAGCGATAGAGCAGAACCGCACCACGACTGTCTGTTGTACGCGCACCCAACAGCATGTGCAAGAAACCATCCTGCTCCCACACTTTGGGATCACGCACGTGGTTGGAGCAATAGGCGGGATAGCCCGCATTGTCGAGCACACAGATCTTCTTGCTAAAGCTATTACCGTCCTCAGAAATCACGAGGTTTTCGTTGGCAAGACGTCCTGCGAAGTCATAGTCATAATCACCAAGCTCAAGCACATTACCCGTGTAGTAACACCAAAGCTTGCCGTCTTTCACCAACGCAGAGCCAGAATATGCACCGTTGCGATCGAGCTCGCAATCAGGGCGAATTACTTCACCATGGAAGGTCCAATTGATGAGATCTGTACTTGTCCAATGACCCCAACCATGCCCTACTGCAGGCCACTTTGGTGTGTACTGATGAAACCAGTGATACACACCATTGAGCTGTGACAAACCGTTAGGGTCAGTCAAGCCACCTGTAGGGGTTTGTAGATGGAATCGCAGGCGCCAATTGTGCTTGGGGTTCCAGTTGATATCTACAGCCATGGAGCTCCCTCAATTCGAATGTAGCGTACATACAGAAAGGCTGATACTCAGCAGAGCTTAGGCAAGAACCTCAAGTACTTCGGCACGCTCGGGCATCGCAGGAATACCACCACGCTTGCGAACACAAAGTGAGGCTACGGCATTGCCCATACGGGCCATCCTCTTTGCATCTTCAAGCGTAACGTCTGCAGGAGTCAAGCCACTCTCTAAGAAGGCGGCAAGGAAGCCTCCCCAGAAGGAATCTCCCGCTCCTGTAGTGTCCACAGCCTCAGTCTTGAACGGAGGAACAGTAGTTACGCCGTCTTTGGTGCATATCAAAGCACCCTCAGAACCTAGAGTCACACAGCATACTTTGACATTGCCTGACACAATCTTTTTTGCAGCCTCAGCGGGATCAGCAACATCGGTTAATAACTCACACTCATTGTCACTCATTTTCATAATGTCCATATAGGGCAGCACGGCACGCATCTGCTCCATAGCAGCAGGGGCACCAGGCCAGAGGTTGGCACGGTAATTGGGATCGTAGCTCATCACACAACCAGCAGCCTTGGCAATTTCCAGCGCTGCAAAGGTAGCTGCACGCGCAGGTTCGTCGGTCAATGAGAGAGATCCAATATGGAAGATTTTGCTCTCTTCGATAAGCTTGGTATCCAGCTCTTCTGCAGAAATCTGTGTATCTGCTCCAGGCTTGCGTGCAAAGGAGAAGGAGCGGTCGCCTTGGTCATCTAACGCAACAAAAGCAAGCGTTGTGAAGTAATGGGGATCTACCAAAAGACCGCGCACATCAATATTGTTGGCTTCCATCGTGGCACGCAAAAACTCGCCATGCATGTCGGCACCAACCTTGCCTAAAAAGGCAGTCTGATGCCCTAGACGCTGTAGTGCTACCAGCACATTTGCAGGAGCGCCGCCAGGATTGCGTTCAAAGAGTTTTTGACCAGCGTCAGAAATACCCGCATCCGTAAAGTCAATAAGTACTTCACCTAGGGCAGTAACATCAATCATGCTGCACTCCTTTTAAGGATTTTTCATTCCAAGTTTAAGGATTCTTCATTCCAAGAAGGGGCAGTCGCACGTGGCGACCGCCCCAACAGTTGCTAATTCTCAGCCAAGCACTTTACTTAAGCTCAATAAGTGGGACACCAGCTTTGACCGTGCCACCGGTATGAGTGTTGATGTTCTTGTACTCATCGGTGTTGGTAATAATGACCATGGTCATCGTGTCGAGGTTAGCAGCCTTAATAGCGCCAAGGTCAACTTCCATCAGCAGGTCACCCTTCTTGACTGCTGCACCCACGGTGGTATGCGGCGTAAAGGGAGCACCCTTGAGGTTAACGGTGTCGATACCAATGTGAATCAAAATTTCTGCGCCTTCATCGGAAAGCAGACCAATTGCGTGGCCAGTGTCAGCAAGGACGGTAATGGTACCAGACACAGGAGCGTACATTTTGCCATCGCTAGGAAGCACTGCTGCGCCATCACCCATTGCTTTGCTGGCAAAAACAGGGTCAGATACCTGGTCAAGAGCGACTGCCTGACCCGCACAAGGAGTAAAGACAACCTCAGCATCGGTGGGAGCGGAAACGCCTTGGTTAGACTGAGCAACGCTTGCGGCAACTGCTGCGGTCTGGTTGGCGGCAGCCTGAGTGGAAGCTACGGCCTGCTCGGGCAGAGTCTTGCCCTGCTTCTTTGCGTCAGCATCGTCGGAGTAAATGGTCCAAGTGATACCAAAGGCAACTGCAAAGGCTGCAGCAAACATGATGGCGTAGCCCACGGGATTTGCGATGCACAGCAAGATACCAAAGATACCCGTGACGCCCGTACCAGAAGCGGAGAGGTTGGTGAAGTAGCAAATCACGCAACCAACTGCAGAGCCAATCATACCTGCAACGAATGGCTTGACCTTGGGCAGGTTGACACCAAAGATAGCGGGCTCAGTAATGCCAAGCAGGCAGGAAATACCAGAAGGGATAGCCAGTGCTTTGGTCTTGTCAGACCTCGTCTTAAACGCAACGGCTAGGCAGGCACCACCCTGTGCAATATTTGCAGCAGAGGCAAGAGGTAGCCAGTAGGTAACACCATGCTGGGCAATCATCGAGACGTCGATAGCGGTATACATCTGGTGCAAACCAGTAACAACCGAGGGGCTGTAGATAAGACCAATGATTGCATTACCGATACCAAAGGGCATAGCAAGCAAAGCCATCAGCAGACCAAGGATTGCATTCTCGAGATATACAAAGATCGGGCCGATAAAGAGAATCGTGATATAGGCGGCTGCAGAAACAGACAGCAACGGAGTCAAGAAGAGGTCGAACATCTCGGGAACAACCTTGTGGAGACGCTTCTCAAAGAAGCAAAGAATCCAGACGCCTACAAGAATGGGAATAACGTGACCCTGATAGCCAACCCAATCGATGGTATAGAGGCCAGGGATAACATCAAAGCGAATCATCGAGCCATCAGCAATTGCAGACGACGCATTATATGCATTGATGAAGTCACCGCTAATAAGCAAGGCACCCAGCGATGCACCAAGATAGGGATTGCCACCAAAGACGGTAGCAGCAGAAAAACCGAGAAGAATCTGCAGATTTGCAAGTGCGCACGCATTAATCAAGCCTGCAATCTTCCAGTACACATTGCCCGAAAGGTCGACGCCTGGGAAGAGGAAGGGAATTGCTCCCATGATACCCATGAGCATACCGGAGGCAACGATTGCAGGAATGATGGGTACAAACACGTCAGAGAGGACTTTGATGGCAGCCATAAACTTGTTTTGATTCTTGGCGGCGGCTGCCTTCACTTCAGCTTTGCTAGCTGCACTAATGCCACCTTGGCTGGTAAATTCGTCATAAACTTTATCGACGGTACCTGTACCAAAGATAATCTGTAGCTGACCAGAAGCCTCAAAGTTACCTTTTGCGCCGGGGATATCCTCGAGCTTCTCCTTGTCAATCTTGTCGTTGTCGGCAATTACGAGACGCAGACGGGTGGCGCAGTGAGCAGCAGACACGACATTTGACGCGCCGCCTATCGCCTCCAGCGTAGCCCTTGCAGCCTCTTTGTAATCCAACGCCATATTTCCTCCCTTTCCTGCGACAGAAAACTGTCATAGGCCTGTGTGAAATCGTTCTCACAACTCGCTACCAGAGTAAACTGATGTCTTCACAAAGTGTACACCATTTGCCAAGCGCGTACGAACGGTAGTATTTTTTCGGCGAATGGTAATTCTAGAATCTCTACTAAATGCTTTTGAATCCATCAAGATTGGTTTGAAAAAATTATTGAATGAGAAAGACACTTTGTTAGCTTTAAAAATAAACAAAGCTAGCCGTCTGTAGTAAAAAGTAAGCCGCTTGCTCCTCTTTAAGGTCACCTTAAGAATTTCTCTCACAATCCTATGCAATCCCATGATATTAAGAAGATAGGTTTTGCATATAGCCGTAATGAATGGGCTAAGTGGGTTCGCTAGGAGCACGTCATGTCGACATCTAAGGTAAAAATTACTCCTATTACTGTAATTGCTATCATTGGCATCGTCTGCTCAATTGTGTTTATAGTCTTATTTGCTTCTGTCAAGGGCCAACTCAATACATACCAACATGCAAAAATAGTAGGCACGTTTCAAAGTGGTGAAGGACCTCTTGAGACCAATCAATATTTAGCATTTAGCCCCCAAGAAAGTAAGAGTTACTTTTATAACCAAGATGCAGCTCCTGAACATTTTTTCAAAGAAGGGGCGTATGAATACCTATACGAGCGCATATATCTCATGAAGACAGAAGGCGTTGACTATGAGCTGCTTCTTGCAAATAACGACGAACTATATCTTGTAAAAGACAATCAACTCATCTTGTTTAAGCGCATTTCAGATAGCTGTAGCATCATTGGAGTAGATCAAAGTAAATAACTGCTGACGTATTAGGCACTAAATTGTGCTCACCATTTTAATACCGCTGGTTTCGTAGGACTTTGCACACGAAGTAAGACACGGTGCTACTTGCCAAAAGCCACGTTCTGTTTCAATCAAAGTGGTCCTGTTTGCCAAACGCCACGTTCTGTTTCAGAAAAAATGTCAAAAGCCACGTTCTATTTCAAAGAGCCTGGCGTTTGCGCAGGTAAATTTTTTGGGCATGAAGAGATACGTGGCTTTTGGCTAAAAAAGTGAAGAGATGTGTGGCGTTTGGCACTCGGTGTGAAACGAAGTGTGGCGTTTGGCACCTAGCGTGACGTGACGTGAATTAGAACGTGGCATCTAGCAAGCAGAACGAGGCGGGCTGAAACAAAATGCGGCTCCTGACGCCCGGACTAACAGCCGCTAGGCAAAACACGGCAACAGCGCTAAACAGGACGCTGGGTGGAGTCCCCCAAAACAAGCTTGAAGCCCATCTTGGTTTCGCGTGGTGCTGCTTCACCTTGCTCCATAGCCTCGAGTAACATACGCGCTGCCTCAACACCACTCGTGCGATAGTAGTAATGAGCCGTGGTCAAACTGGGGCTAACTACTTTAGCAAGAGTGGAATCCCCGAGACCTGTTACACGGACATCATCTGGCACCTTGTAGCCTTTGTTGCGTAAATAGGTTAGAGCGCCTGCGGCAATCTCGTCGGTTGCACACACAATCGCATCAGTTTCGGGATGAGCTTCCATGATTTTGGTAGCGCAGGTATAACCAGACCATGCATTAAATTTTCCCTGTTCAATTGGCGCTGCTTCCACATCAAAACCTTGATGCTCGATAGCATCAAGAAAGGCTTTGCGACGCAAATAACCTGTAGCATAGTCCCGCTCGGGAACCGAGATGTAGGCAGGATGGCTGCTTCCTACTGTGCAGCACAAAGTTAGATCATAGACGCTATTGTAATCGTCAAAATAAATACAGCTAATACCAGTAACGTGCTGACCCAACACTACCAAAGGCAGTTGGAAGTTTTTGAAAAGCTTCTTATGTTCATCAGTAATAACGGTACCAATAAGGATAATGCCGTCGCTTTGACCCTGTTCAACAAAGGACTTGAGATAGGACAGCTCGCTATCCACATCACCATCAGTATTGGCAAGTACAGCACTGTAACCCGAGGCACTAAGAACAGAGGTAATGCCTGAAACTTCGCGTCCAATAGACTCGGAGCTAATCTTGGGGATGATGACGCCCACAAAATGCGTCTTGCCCGTACGCAGAGTACGCGCCTGTTGCGAGGGTACATATCCAGTCTGCTCGATAACACGAGCGATGCGTTCACGCTTTTCCTCACTGACATAGCCATCATTGAGATAGCGCGATACTGTGGCTCGCGAAACATTTGCCATCTGGGCAATCTCATTGATGGTCATACCCTGCTCCTTAGAATTTCTCGGTGTGCTGCACCTGAAGTTCATGGATTACCTCAGGAATGCGCTCAGGCTCATATGGTGTCATCTGATAGACCCAGTTGAGCCAGTTGCGGTACAGCAGATTGGCATGAGCGCGCCACGTAAAGATGGGCTGCTGCTCGGGATCATCATCAGGGAAGTAGTTCTCGGGCAGACGGATAGGCAAGCCACGATGGAAGTCACGCCAATACTCATCAGCTAGCGTATCACGGCCGTACTCAAAGTGGCCTGTGACATAAATCTCATGAAAGCTTGGTGAAGCAATAAGAGCAGGACCCGAGCTAAATCCCTCAGACAGTACGTGAAGCTCAGGATGCTGAGCCAACTCACCCACATCGATTGCAGCGTGGCGAGAGTGAGGCATGTAATGCACCTCATCAAAGCCGTTGGTAAGAAAGCTATATTCATCACAAAGTCGTTGTGGGAACACGCCAAAAAGTTTGGCACCTAGCTGGCGCTTGGGAATTCCATAGAGGTGATAGAGACCCGCAAGTGCACCCCAGCACAAATAGAGAGTGGAAAAGACGTGCTCCTGACTCCAATCGATGATTTCGCAGAGCTCATCCCAATAGTCCACATCTTCATAGGCCATCTGCTCCACAGGAGCGCCTGTAATAATGAGACCATCGTAATTCTTATCCCGAAAAGCATCAAAAGTATCGTAAAACTTGACCAAGTGATCTGCCGAGACGTGCGTGGACTTGTGAGTCGAAACTCGCATAAAGTCGCAGTCCACCTGTAGGGGGGTCTTTGAGATGAGACGCAAGATTTGCGTCTCGGTCTCAATCTTGGTGGGCATAAGATTGAGGATAGCCACCTTAAGCGGGCGAATATGCTGGGCGTCCGCAATCTCTTCTTCCAACGCAAAAATATGCTCTTCATGCAAAGTCTTTTTGGCAGGAAGTCCATCTGGAATATTAATAGGCATGGGTGGTTCCCCTCGCGACATACAAAATATCAGCAATCATCAGCTCGTACATAACGCACGAGCTGTCACACTGTAACGCAAACGCGTGACTTTTATAAGACTGAGCTGCCATTTTGAGGCTTAAAAAAGGCCTTTCTTCAAGCTTCCTAACAAACCGCGGGTCAAAGTTGTCGCAGCAGTACGAGCAACGGAGACGCCGATACTTGCAATTTGACGCTGGCGTCGCTCAGCCTCGCGTTCTGCCTTGGCTGCTGCTTTCTCCGCTGCCTTCTGTGCCTCACGAGCTTGACGCTCCGCCTCTCGCTGTGCTTCACGAGCCTGGCGTTCTGCTTCGCGTACAGTTTCGCGCTCTTGTCGAGCGGCTTCTTTCTCTTGTTCACGCGCAGCTTTTGCCTCTTCTGCAGCAGCAAGCTTTTCCTTTTGTGCCTCTTCCGCTGCTTGAGCTTCAGCTACTACTTTGGCATTAAGCAGTTCGTAAGCACTTTCGCGATCAACGGCTGTGCCATATTTCGTAGCAAAAGGTGAATTCGCAACCAGATAACTATGATCCGCAGCAGAAGCAGCCGCCATTGAGCAACCTGGCGCAACAATATAGGCACGCTCAACAACCTCAGGAATACTCTTGGCATCTAAAACGCTAACCAAAGCCTCACCTGTGCCAAGCTCACCGATAACCTTGGAGGTATCAAATGCTGCATTTACACGGAAACTCTCAGCAGCAGCCTTAACCGCACGCTGTTCGGCAGGAGTGTATGCCCTAAGTGCATGTTGTATGCGATTTCCAAGTTGCGCAAGCATTGCCTCGGGAATATCAGCAGGGCTTTGGGTAATCATCCATACACCTACACCCTTAGAACGGATAAGCTTAACCACCTGCTCAACTTTTTGGACAAGAGCGCGCGGCGCATCGTTAAAAAGCAAATGAGCCTCGTCAAAGAAAAAGACCATCTTGGGCAGAGAGGCGTCTCCGACCTCAGGTAGACGTTCATAGAGTTCAGAGAGCATCCAAAGCAAGAAAGTTGAATAGAGTAGTGGAGACTGTACAAGATGCACGGCATCTAAAATGTTGACAAAACCATGTCCGTCAGCATCGACGCCAATCCAATCAGCAATATCAATAGCCGGTTCGCCAAAGAAATTGGCACCACCCGCATCTTCTAGCTGCAGCAGCGCGCGCTGAATAGCGCCCACACTTGCACTGGACACATTTCCATAGGCAAGCCTGAGCTCATCGGCATGTTCGCCCACCCAGCCAACCATAGCGCGCAGATCTTTTAGATCCAGCAATAATAACCCACGGTCATCAGCTACATGGAAAGCAATGTTTAGTACGCCTTCCTGTACGTCGGTAAGACTCAACAGGCGTGAAAGCAATAAGGGGCCCATCTCACTGATAGTGGTACGTACTGGTACGCCCTGCTCACCATAGACATCCCAAAAATGCACAGGACTTGCGTGGAAATCAGGAGTTGGGACACCTGTTTCTTTGCAGCGCTCGGCAAGCTTGTCGCTCATCTCGCCTGTAATTGCCATACCCGAAACATCACCCTTGATATCAGCCAAAAACACTGAAACACCTGCATCGGATAGGCTCTGGGCAATTGCTTTGAGCGTGACTGTCTTGCCCGTACCTGTAGCTCCTGTAATGAGGCCATGACGATTGCACATCTCGGGAAGCAAGTAGACAGGTCGGGTGCCTTGTGCAAGCAAAATCTTGCCTTCGCTGGTATACATACTGCTTCCTTTCGCCACTACCAAACCAACGCACGATCAAAACTGGCTGTACATTTAAGTTCTTACGCGCTCTAAGTTCTTACGCGCTCTCGACAAGACTAACACCTCTACGAGATGTCCCATGCAGCAAATCGGCAGTTGGGCGATACTTAACTGCATGAATACAACATTTGCCGAGCTCGGGCTAAACGAGCAGATCCTCTCAGGCGTTGCAGAACTTGGTTTTGAAGCACCAACTCCTGTTCAGGCGCAAACCATCCCGCAGATTCTTAAGGGTCGCGACATGGTCGCCTCCGCTCAGACCGGTACAGGAAAAACAGCTGCTTTTGCGCTGCCCACTCTGCAGCTGATTGCTGATTTACCTACAGCAAAGCAGGGTAAAAAGAAGACGCCTACACCTCATGCGCTTATCATTACTCCTACCCGAGAACTGGCGCAACAGATAGAAAAAGTTGTCTCAGCAGTCTGTAAACACACTGGCCAACATGCCGTCATTATTATGGGTGGCGCAAGATTTGATCGTCAGATTCGCAACTTGCGCGCAGGCTGTGACCTACTGGTAGCCACTCCCGGACGTTTACTTGACTTAATGGAACGCGGTAGTATCAGCCTTGCGCAAGTACGTGTAATGGTGCTTGATGAAGCTGATCGTATGCTTGATATGGGCTTTTGGCCAAGCGTACGCCGCCTGCTCCAGGCGCTGCCAAAACAACATCAGACCCTGCTCTTCTCGGCCACGCTTCCCCCATCAATAAAGTCCACAGTCGACGCAATGCTACACACGCCGGCGGTGGTCGAAATTTCCCAGGTGGGCGAAACCGCCGATACGGTTGAAGAACATCTGTGCCCTGTTACTCAGGGGCAAAAAGCAAGTCTGCTTATTGCCTTGCTGAATGCAAGCAAACCTGAACGCATGTTGGTATTTTGCCGCACTAAGCGCCGCGTCGATGAGACAAGCAAAGCCCTTAAGGCAGCAAATATCAAGGTTGGGGAAATGCATGCAGACCATCCTCAACGCGCTCGACAACGAGCTCTTGAGAGGTTTCGCACAGCAAAGGTGCAGGTACTCATCGCAACTGACGTTATGAGCCGTGGTATTGACGTGTCTGGCATTGATGCGGTTGTCAACTACGACGTGCCTATGGACCCCGAAGACTACATTCATCGCATTGGCCGTACTGGTCGTGCAGGCGCCACGGGTATGGCTTATACCTTTGTTGCTCCCGATGAAATCAGTCAGTTGCGCGAGGTTGAGTACTTTACAAAGAAGCTCATTCCCAGCTGGGATCTTCCTGGCTTTGCCTACGATACGTCACGCATTGTGCCTAACGCTGGTCGCAGCACCAACAAACCCATGCGTACCATGTTTCGCGGGTCTAGCGCACGCGGACACAGCATGTCTGGCGGACGCTTTGGTAGGCACCTGTAAACCACATGTAAGCGGAATCTTTCTCAGCATCCATGTTCTCAACCACAGCGCGGTCTCTACTTCGTATTATTAATGTACTAATCCATTTGCAAATGAAAGGCAGCGAAAATGTCCACTTCTTCTCTTAGTCCGGAGGGACGCCGCGCGGCCATTCTCGAATACCTTGCACGCAATGACAAAATAACGGTGGAGCAAGTAGCAAAGCAATTTAATGTGTCTGAAGTCACTGTTCGTAATGACTTTAGGACACTTGAGTCAACAGGCAAATTACATCGAACTCGTGGTGGCGCATCATCTACCATGCGCGCAATTTCTCTTTCATACCCTGAGGAGCGTTTGGGTATCAATGCAGAGGCGAAGGATGCTATTGGAAAACTTGCCGCTCGCTTAGTAAAAGATGGGGACACTATAGCGGTAGACTCTGGATCTACCACTTATTATTTTATCCGCCATCTTGTGAATAAACGCAATCTCACGGTAGTTACAACTGATATTACGATTGCAAGCTTTGCAGCATTTAGTATTCCAAATGCTGAAATTACTATGCCAGGAGGCACGCTTTATAAAAACCATCTTTACTTAACAGGGCCAATTACAATTAGAGATCTTCGTAACCTATATGTCGATAAATCTTTTTTGTGCTGTGATAGTTATAGTTCCGGCCATGGATTTACAACTAAACATGAAGAAAGTTCTGAAAATAAGCGTGCGATTATTTCTCATTCAAAGATAAGAGCGTTGCTCATGGACGCTTCAAAAGTAGGGCACCCTAATTTTAGTAAATTTGCTGGAATAGCTGACTTGGATTACATCGTTATGAATGATGATCCCAATGGAATTGTCGCATCTGATATTCAAGCAGCTAGCGAAGTATGGAGCAGTGTACCCAAACTACTGCTCACTCGCGATTTTGAGTAACTATGTCTTTGTGTCTACTCGTCTATTACCTAAAGCATTGTTCCAATTGCCTCGCCTTGAATACCTAAGACGAGGCAATTTTTATCTCCCTAGGTTTTAGTTTTCTAAACGCTTTTTAATTACTTCTACTAGACTGCTAGCACCTAGGCGCGTAGCCCCAGCTTCAATAAGCGCTTGTGCTTCTTCGATGCTATGTATACTGCCAGATGCTTTTACTGCCACTCTTTCTCCTGCGTGTGTATGCAAAAGCCCTACATCAGCAACAGTTGCCCCATCCATTGAAAAGCCTGTAGAAGTTTTTATAAAATCAGCTTTCGCTTGAGTTACAAGTTCACAAAGTTGGACTTTTTCCCAATCGGAAAGCAAGCAGGTTTCAATAATCACCTTAAGGATGCGTCCGCCACTTACTACAGAACGAACTCCGCGAATTTCATCAAGCACACTATCAAAATCACCTGAGGCAACAAGACCAAGATTGACAACCATATCAATCTCATCCGCTCCATCATCAATAGCATGTCGAGCCTCATTGACCTTGGTTATCGTATCGACATTTCCATTAGGGAATCCAACAACTGTTGTTATCTTTAGTCTTCCTTCTACATATTTGTGTCCCTGATACACAAAATAGGGAGGAATGCATGCGGATGCACATCCAAAATGAATAGCATCGTCAAGTACAGTTTTTACATCATTCCAAGTGGCACGCTGATTGAGCACCGTATGATCACATAATGCCAATACTTTGCGCTCTTCTTCTGTAAGTGCGGGAGCGCTATCCCAATAAGCTTTATCCGCTTCAGTTGCCACACAATTAGTACCCATGGGTTGTAAGTTTTTAAGTTTTTCATCCAGCTTATCTACGATGTCGTTTGGATTGATGTTTGCGATGTCCGTAGCATCAATTTCAATTAAATCACCCAAACAAAACTCACCGTAATGCTTGGAAGTAACACGCCATTTTAAAAGCTCAAAATCGACAAACTGATCTGCCTCAGAGGGATTTTCAAGTGTTGTTCCTTTACGGTAATGACTCACTATATGAGCGAGATGGCGATGTCTTAACGCATCACGCTGGCGCAAGCGCTCATAAATTACGTGAAGATCTCCAATGAAACGTATAGTCACGCTTCCATATTCAAACTTTTTAACTAATGACTTCAGATTGGCATATTGCTTTTCACTAAAAGGATAATCAGTGACTATACGTTGTCCCTGACGCATAATACGTTCGATTTCGTTGTAATACTCAACCCATACGCTACGCTCAAGCTCGTCTTTTTGTTGAGCATTATCAAATCCAATATCCTCCCACATACGCTCTTTAATCATATCGGGAGTCATTAAAATAAACTCTGGATGTCTCTTGAGCAGAGCCTTGGTAAAGGTGGACTTACCAGTTGCGGGATAGCCAGCAAGAATAACAATCGCGTTTGTCATAGGTTCTCTTTCTGGAAAGTAATCAACTCGCATATTAAAGAATGGGTCGGCATCATGCATGCTGCCGACCCAGCCCTATACTCGTTTATTTTGAACCACGCCTAGATACGGTACAGGGCAATTTTCTCTTTAATAACCTCTGCAACTTTCTCGTTTGCGGGAACCAAAATATTACGAGCGGAATAAACGGGAGTATTCTCAGGTTTCTCAAGATTTGCTTTAGCAACATCTTTCCAAACCTTCAGCAGCTCAGTTCCCACATTGAATTTCTTCATACCTTCGGCCGCGAGACGACGCATATCATCATCCGAAACACCCGTACCACCATGAAGGACAAGCGCTACGTCACCAAGTTGGGCTTTAAGGGTATGCAGTAGATCGTAGTTAATCTTGGCCTTAGATTTCCATTGTCCATGTGTCGTACCGATAGAAACTGCCAAGGCATCAACATTTGTCTCATTTACAAAACGCATAGCGTCTTCTGGGGTGGTATACATTGCTTGGTCTTTAGCAACGACAACGCCGTCTTCAGATCCGCCAATTGCACCAATTTCCCCCTCAACAGAAATTTTTGGACTGTGGTTATGCGCAAAAGCAACAACCTTCTGAGTGTTAGCAATGTTTTCCTCAAGAGGCAACGCAGATCCATCGTACATAACCGAGGTAAAGCCAGCGTCAATCGCCTTTGCAAGCGCTTCAAAACTCTTGCAGTGATCCATATGGAGGGCAACGTTAATAGGAGAATCATCAGCAATGGAACGTACAACTGCAACCATTTGCTTATATCCAATGTATTCAACCGTACCAGTAGAAGTTTGAAGGATGATGGGGGCGTTCATTTCCTCAGCAGCGCGAATCATTGCAGGAATGACCTCAAGACTGTGAATATTAAAGGCGCCAATACCGCCTTTGCCCTCGTTTTCCTTAAACATATCAATCATATTTTTATACATGCGCTGTATCCTTTCATTCAGAGAACTCTGATATATAAATTGGAGCTATCAGGCGGTAAATTGCTTTGTAGAGTTAGGCTATTTACCTCGCAATTGGTCTTTTGCAACCTGCATGATTTCCTGCATTTTTCCGAGATAAGCCATAGCGCCTTCAGAGTCTCCCGCTTTGGCAAGCTGCTGTCTTTTTTTGTTATAAAGAGATTGAAGCGCTTTTGAAGCAGGTCCCATTTCGCGCTTATTCTCAAAACTTAGCTCGTACACTTCAATTGCTTTATCAAGCTCTCCCGCAGCATCAAAAGCGGCGCCAGCCCTGTTGTACAAGTCAACAAGCGCATCAGCCGAGGAGGTTTCCGCCTGTGCAAGCAAATCGTCAGCCTGTTTGACTAGGGCATCATGATCAATAGCTAGATCTTCTTTGACTTGAGGAGTGGCGGCTGCCTTTTCTTTCCTTCTGAACCTAAACATAGATTCTTCCCCCATCAAAATACGCTTTGGTAACTGTATGAAAAGGGAGTCCACCCCCGATAATAAGTGTGGACTCCCTTAAAAAAATATGTTTAACCAAAGAGGCCAGGAAGCATTGCAAGCATGCCAGCAAGAGCAGTATCAACGTCGGTAACAGTAAGATTTACAAAGCCAACCTGAGCAAGCATAGGACCAAGAATTGCGGGGATGAGCATAATAAAAATGCCATGCGCAATGCAGCCAATAATAGTGACCACCAACTGCGTTGCAGAAGACACCTGCGGTACCACCTGCAAAGAAGTTACTCATAACACCAGGAATAACAATGGGGAGGCCGGGGATTGCCATGGTTAAGAACATACCGATAATCGAACCAATTGTAGTAAAAATGAAACCCATAATTACTGCATTAGGTGCATATGCAAAGGTAACTGGGCAATCAAGGGCGGGGCGAGCATCTGGAACCAACTTCATGGAAATACCCTGGAATGCAGGAACGATGTTAGCAAGCAAGAGGCGTACGCCAGACATCAGGACATAAAGACCCACAACAAATTGCAAGCTCTGGAGGAAGCATGCAACAAGCCAGTGCAAGCTAGAGCTGCTACCAATGGACTCAAGGTAATACTGATAGCCTGCATCGCCACCAGCGATGGCTGCAACCAGATAGAAGATAAACATTACCACCCAAACAGAAACATATGTATCGCTTAGGAAAGAGAGACTTTCGGGAAGCTTGACATCTTCAGTGGAGTGATCAACATCGCCAGTCACCTTAGAAACACCTGCTGCGACTAAGTAACCGATAGTGCAAAAGTGACCAAGAGCAATATCGTCACTACCCATAATTTTGCGCATAATTGGCTGTGCAATAGCGGGCATCATTGTTGCAAAAATACCGCCAAGAATAGAAGCCGCGATAACCAGCGCGGGGCCGCGAAGACCAGTAAAGAAGAAGCCAACGACTGTAAGAGTAGACATCCAGAGAAGAGCCTGACCAGTCAGAAAGACATACTTGAACTTGGTTACACGGGCAAGAATAATGTTCACGATAAAAATGCCAAGTAAGGTAAGCGCAATACTTCCACCGAGACCAAGCTCATTCATTGCTTGGCCATTAATGCCCTCAATAGAAGCAACTAATGCGCCGCTGGTACCCGTGAGCCCAAAACCAAAATTAAAAACATCACCAAAATAGGTCAGGGATGCTTGGACCACAGCAGAACCAGCAGAAAGTACCAAGAAACCAAGCATAGTAGAAAATGTACCAGTAAGAACTTCCCCCACAGATTTCTTCTGAAGCGCGAGGCCAAGAAGTGCGATGAGTCCAATGACAACGGCTGCCTGGGTTAATACATTACTGATAATCCAGTTAATGATTGTCATATTCCCTCCTCCATCTCATTACAAATCTTTCATGCATTTGTGCTTTTATAAGGAGGTCTCTTCGATCGTACGATTCGCCTACCAAGCAATTTCTGTCGAACGAAGAGTGCCTTTGGTGTCGACGCGAGAGCGCCGGCACCTTCTTTTAGGAGATAACTCCCATTTCTTTCAACACGGGACTGACTCTGCTTTCAATCTCGTTAACATCTACAAGACTCTTGAGAAAAACAAGGGGTTTATCCGCAGAAACCTTTCCCCTAATTTGCTTTTCATAAGTAGAAGCTGCAACGATTAAATCAACGTTGTTCGCAAAACCACCAATACTTGCAACATCCGTATGATCAACCTTTGCATCAACGCCAAGCTTTTTCATTACCCTCTCAATGGACATTTGAGCAACAAAACTACTTCCCAGTCCCGCACCGCATACCGCCATTATCTTTAGCATGGAATTCACCCCCTTATTTCCCTCAAGCAACTTGGACCTATATATGTGCAGCAACAAAGTACATTGCAGAACTTACTAATATATAAATACTTTAATCTTCTAGTTGATTTCCCGCCTCGATTATTGCGGTATAGAGTTCCATGGGGTTTTCTTTTTCGAGTAGTGCATCTACAGCAGCATCATCCATGCAAATAGAGGCTATAACTCGAATAACTTGCACATGGGATGTAGGATCCTCGGCTGAAAGAGCAAATAGTAATCGCACAGGCCATTCGGGCATGCCGCTAAGAGGAATTGCTTTGTCTTTAAACACTATTGGGTGTGCAAGGCGTGTGACTGACAACTGCTTTTTTATAGCCCCTTCTTCAGGACGAGCGTGAATTAAAGCAATATTATTCGCAAGAACATAATAGGGACCAACGCTCAGTGTATCCGCAATGATGTTATTCGCATATTCCGGAGTAACGAACCCACCCTCTTCAAGAGCTTTAAGACTCACGTGAATTGCCTCGCGCCAATCATCAACATGGTCAACAAAGCGCACGTTTTCAGGAGCAAGCAATTCAGAGACGGTAGGTAACGTTTCATCACTCATATTTACTCTCCTTGCGCTCGTTAGCCAAGAGGCTCATGTCGCACCGATTTCCCTTAAATAAGAACTGTCAGAGTAATTACTTCTTTCATTAGAAAGTAATTTCGATAATAACCATATAAATATACTCGCAAGATATTTCTTGCTTGCTTTACTGTAAACGGTAGATATATCTCCATAAACGGTAGTTATATATCATATCTTACAATTTTATACTTACGATTCGCTTTCAACTTGTATTTTATTAACTCCTATAACGATATATTTTTTCTTTCGTTTGATAATTCATATTATATAGAGGCCGTTAAGAAAAGCTGTGCAGCTGAACGCATGCCGTATCTGTTTATCTATGTGTCGATCTACGCCTTATCTACACCTCAATCTGTTGCAACCTCAGGTTGCAACAGATTATTCTGCAAGTCTTCTAGCTGCATATATATGTAAAACACGCAGTTAGAAAGCCTGACGTTGCAACCTGAGGTTGCAACATCTTGGAGCAGGCTGGGTGTTAGAAGCCACACTCCATTTCACACGAGACACCAAAAGCCACGCTCTGCTTCATGTTAGGTGCCAAACGCCACATTCCATTTCACACCGAGTGCCAAAAGCCACGTTCTGCTTCACCTTTTTTGCCAAAAGCCACACTCTGTTTCACGCGAAAAAAATCTACCTGCGCAAACGTGAAGGCCGTTGAAGAGATATGTGGCTTTTGACATTTTTTCTGAAACAGAACGTGGCGTTTAGCAAGCAGGGCCGTGCTGCTTGAAAGAATGCGTGACCTTTGACATGCGATTGCGGAAATAGACCGAAGATTCAAAAGCACCTCTAGTAACATATTTGTTGATGAAACATGTTTTTGGGTCAAAGGCCACAATAGCAGCTTCATAAAAAGAAAACCCCGCCGGGTAGACGGGGTGAAAGATGCTGGCGGAGGGAGAGAGATTCGAACTCTCGGGACGCGATGGCGCCCGACGGTTTTCAAGACCGTTGCATTCAACCGCTCTGCCATCCCTCCAAAGGATGTGCAATATCCTAGCGCAAGAGCTTTTTGCGTGTGGGCGACACCATAGCGGCACTGATAATTGCTGCACATAGAACGCATTAGCTACATTGGTACACATAATAAATAGCGTCATAGCAACGTAGGAGCAAAAATGAGCGAAATCGACGAATACTGGATGCACATTGCTCTTAAAGAAGCTGCTGTTGCAGCACAAGAAGGCGAGGTGCCTATCGGTGCCTGTGTCGTCGCGGATGGCAAGCTTATTTCACGCGCGCACAACCGCCGCGAGATAGATGCTGACCCAGCAGCACATGCAGAATTTCTTGCTATGAAAGAAGCAGCACGTAAACTCGGCCGTTGGCGCCTGACAGGTTGCACTGTCTATGTAACTCTAGAACCCTGCTTTATGTGTGCTGGTCTGATGATTAACTCTCGCATTGACCGTTGTGTCTATGGAGCCGCTGACCCCAAAGGCGGTGCCCTTGGCACGTTATACGATCTCAGTAATGACACACGTCTCAATCATGCTTTTGATGTAACTGCTGGTATTTGTGCTGAAGAATCGGCACAACAACTCAGAGAGTTTTTTCGAAATAGACGCAAAAAGAAATGATATGTATTGCTAAGCCAAACACCCAACTTCTGTCATATCCAATTTTTTTGCATTCGAGCACGATAAAGCTAGCATTTTGCGCTAACGGTCCAAAATCGGCGTGTACAATACCTTGTGCAAAACAATTTGCGCCGTCGTGCGCACAAATAGAAAGGTCATCGATGAAACCTCGACCTCACAGTCGATGACCCCAAGGCGTCCTTGCTGGTCGCACCTTGGGGTGCCACTCGTCGGCAGCAGCTGCTGAGCCTTGCTGCCCCAACCAGCTAAGGAGCCCTCTTATGATTTATCTCTCCCAAATGGTGGGAAACCCTGTATACGACCTCGAAGGTGAGCAGATTGGTCGCGTCAACGACCTTGGTATTGCTACTGGCGAGGTGTTTCCCCGCGTTACGAGCCTTGCAATCGTCGGACCAGGCAAGACACCTTTTATGATTTCCTGGCGCAAGTATGTTGACACCTTTAATGAATCCGAAGTGCGTCTAAGAGTTATCAAAACGGATATTCGCTTCTCGTATCTCCAGCCCAACGAGGTTCTTATTGCTCGTGATCTCTTGGACAAACAGATTGTAGACACCCGCGGCATGCGTGTTGTCCGCGTCAACGATCTTAAGTTCTCAGATACCAGCTCTTCCCAGTTACGACTGCTGGGTGCCGAGGTAGGCGCCCGCGGTATTTTGCGCACTCTCTCCCCTCACCTTGAGACTATTGCCCTCAAACTGGCAAAAACCTTTGGCAAGTCCTTACCTGAGCGCATCATCGCTTGGAACTACATGGATCTGCTTGACCGCGACTTATCTGATGTAAAGCTCTCGGTATCTCACAAGACACTCGATGATATGCACCCTGCTGATATTGCAGACATTATCGAGCGCCTGGATCCACGTCTGCGTGGTCAGGTTTTTGCCCAGCTTGATGACGAGCAGGCCGCCGACGCTATGGCAGAAATTGATGAGGACAAGGCTGCCGAGATTATGGGCGACCTCGATGAGCGTTCGGCATCGCGCATGCTATCCGAGATGGACCCCGACGACGCAGCTGAGCTTGTGAGCGAACTTGATTACGATAAGGCGGAAAAACTCCTTGCCCTGATGGGCATCAAAGAACAAAAGGCAGTGCGTCAGCTGTTAGGATATCGCGAGGATACCGCTGGACGTATCATGACTTCAGAGTTTCTCTCGCTACCTGAGGATGCAACCGTTGCCGATGCAGTAGAGGCAATGCGCAGACTTGATGAGGATTTTGAAACCATTCGCTATCTCTACGTCGAAGATGAGGAAGGTTTGGTCACAGGTGCCATCTCACTCAACGATCTCATTGTTGCAACGGATGGTACTCATCTCAAAGATCTCGCTTCCGATGAACTCATCACTGCTGGTCCCGATGATGACCAGGAAGATGTTGCCGAAGGCATTGCCAAATACAATCTTCTTGCAATGCCTGTAGTAGATGACAAAGGCAAGATGTTAGGTGTTGTCACCGTTGACGATGCACTTGATGTTATGGAAGAAGAGCATGCCGAAGACCTGCAAATTGCTGGTGCTCCGCGTAGCGACACGGGCGACCGCCCGCGCGATCTCTTTATTATTGTTGTGCGCAACCTTTGGTTTCCCTTTTGGATTGCAGGTATTGTCGCTTGTATTGCGCTCTTTGGTAAGAGCTTTGGCACCCCTGCTGCGCTTGCGTCGGCAGCCGTCTTGCCTGCAGCGCTTATACTTGCCGATGCCGCCGCTAGCTACGCAACGAACTTCTTTCTTGAATACAACTCTGATGATGAAGACAGTCCTTCTATCGCAGGCTTCTTCCTCAAAGGCATCGCAATTGGATTGCTCTTTGGCTTGGTGTTAATAATAACCAGCGGCCTTTTACTGCCCGCACTTCATCTACCTCATGAGCTTGCAATTCTTGGTGATGCAGTAGGTCATAGCTTTGCCGCAGGCGCTGGCACTGTAATAGCATCCTTTGCACTCTCGCTAGTCTGGTTGCTCATTTTGCGCCACCGTGATAACAAAAACAAAGAGACTTCGGGACTTGCGCTGAGCGTAGCTGCACTAACTGCGGCACTCATTATTTTCCTTGCCCTCATCAATCTTTGCGGCGTAGGAATCACGGGGTAGCGTATGGCAGAAGCTATCAAGCAAAACGAAAAATTACAGCACAGCCTATCTGACGAACACTCCGAGCCAAGTTCTAAGAGCAAGGTGACAAACACAAACAAAGCTGGTATTGCAGCAATTCTTGCCGCTATGGGTCCTGGCATACTTACTTCACTTGCAGGTATGGATGCGGGTGGTATCGCAACCTTTTCGACCGAAGGTGCAAGCTATGGCTTCGGAATGCTTTGGTCGATTCCTATTACCTGCCTGTTATTGATGGTGGTGCAGGAAACCTCAGCACGTATGGCATGCGTCACTGGCAAGGGTTTTGCAGCTCTTGTACGCGAGCGTTTTGGTATCCGCATCTCAGCGGTTGCTATGGCAGCAACTATCATCTCTAACTTTGCCGTTACCCTATCTGAGTTTGCAGGCATCGCCTCGGGCATGCTGCTTTTTGGCGTGCCTCTACAGTTTTCGGTACCCGTAGCCGCTGTTGCGTCTTGGCTACTTGCCATGTCAGGCTCCTACCGTCGTATCGAAAAAATCTTACTAACCATTTCCTGCGTTTTTGTAACCTATATCATCGCTGGATCCATCGCTTGTAAAGACTGGGGCGGAGCGCTTACCAGCACGGTGATTCCGCAAATGTCAGGTAATCCCGCCTATATTTCACTATTAGTTGCCAGTATTGGCACTACTATCTCTCCCTATATGATCTTTATGGTCTCAAGCAATGTGGTCGAGAAAAACCTCAATGCCAGCGATATCCCAGGTCAGCGCGCTGATAATATCTCTGGTGCCCTTGTCTCACAAATTATTGCTTGGTTTATTGTGCTCACTACCGCAAGTGTTTTGCCCCTGGGCACACCCGTTAATGATGCAGCAAGCGCTGCCGCAGCGCTGGTACCTTTTGCTGGTCGCTATGCCATGATTATGTTTGCAGCCGGCCTTGTTGGAGCATCATTTTTGGCAGCCTGCGTACTTCCTGGTATCACCGCGAGCGCTGTATGCGAGGCTTTTGGCTGGGAGCGTGGGGCCGATCGTAGCTGGGCAGAGGCTCCCACCTACCGCGGTATTATTACAGCGATTACCCTACTTTCTGCAGGTATTGTTTTGATTCCCGGTGTCAATCTTTTTGGCATTATGATGGCTGCACAAGTTATCAACGGCGTGCTATTACCTGTTTTGCTCCTTTGCATGGTAAATATTGCAAGCGACCGTCACATCATGGGCAAGCATGTTAGCAGCAAAGCATGGACAATATTGACTTGGTTCACCATTATTACTGTCATAGTTTTGACCGTGATAATGTTTGTGCTACAGGCAGCAGGCGTGTAGCATCCCAACAAAGCTAAGACAACTTACGTAGGTTTTGCTTGGCAGAAAGCTCACTAACATCGATTCGCCAGGTCTTGGTATGAGCGAGGCTTCCGCAATCCGCCGGGTCAAAAAGCTTATAGCCACAATGCTCACAAAGACGACGAAGTGCTTTGCTCTTTTCTTCAGGCTCATTTAATTCATAGGCGATACCTCGACCAATCAAACTCTGATAGCGTGCTGTTATCCCATGTTTGATCTGGTCATAGCGGATAAAGCGATCAAATTCTACACAGACATGGGGATTTGCTTTTAGCAGTTCAACCTTATATCCACTCGGCGCGCCGTGAACATAAATGCGAGGAAATTCACCTTCCCAATCCCAGCCAAACGATAGAGGCACAATATAGGGAAACTCTCCGTCACACATTGCCACGCGCACGACATCACACGCATCTAAAAACGCACGCATCTCTTTGGGATTTGTCACCTGACGGTCTTTGCGAATCATAGTCGCCCCTATTTAGATGATTTTTTATATTCGTCAGCAAAAGAGCCAAGCATCGAACCAAATTTACCTAGTTGCCGACCTACTGCACGGGCGGCTTTGTCGCTGGATTTCTTATCCGACTTACTCGTGTGAGAAGCTTTTTTCTCCTGAGAAGACTTTTCAGCAACAGCAAGTGAATCTTGCGCCACACGCTTAGTTTGACCAATCATCTTGCCTAGGGCATGCGAGCCTTTATCCACCGCCTGAGTTGCTTCTTTACCTAGGCGTTTACCCGCTTCCTGTGCAGCTAAACTTGCACGGGCTGTCGCCTCACCCGCCTGAGCAGCAAGACCACCATTAAGTCCCAAATGTGCTGCTTCCCCATCTACAATCATGAACCCCTTTTGATAGCCACGTAACATCCGAACAGGGATTTCGACGGATCCCACCAAAGAACGTGCAGTACCGCCATCGCCTACAAAAAAAGTTTTAACCGCACCGGTGTGCTCATCAAAGGCAATATCGTTGGCATAACCCAACTCACGACCCGTATCGGTCTTAACATCCATGCCTTCCCAGAGAATGCAGTTGTCCCAATCAAGACCTAAACGGCTACGCGCCTCATCATCAAAACTTTCCATTACCCGAGTGGCATAGATACCATCTGCGTAAAACTCGCAGGAGTCCAGTGCCAAAAAAACATCCTCACGTTTAAACATCATCGCCATATCGCGACGTTTCACCAAAAATCCTACCAAGCGCTTACCACCAGGCGCAAACACCGCCATATGCACCTTGCCAATACGCAAAGGTTTTTTATCGGAGGCATTTTCGGGCGTAGTCAATTTTCCGCGTTCGTCACGAGGAATATAAACTGCTGTGTTGTACAGCTTGTTTGCCTGAAGCATGGGGTCTCCGTTCAAAAGTACAAGTCAAAGCAAATGGAGAAAAGGGACACCATCGCTCGATAGTGTCCCTCAGTTATTTATGAAGCAAAACGCAAGCTAATATCCACCTATTTACTCGGCGTCATCCTCTTCGGAATCCTCATCCTCGGAAACTACCTCAATGTGAACACCTTCAGCAGCGGCCTCGGCCTCAGCAGGCATATCCGCTACGGCAGCAACCTTGTCCTGAACAGTCTGCATGACATCCTGAACCTGCTCAGAGGTACTACTTACGGCACTTGAGAGTGAGTCGCGAAGCTGGTCCATGCGCTGACGAGCCAAATCGACCTTGGCACGAAGTTCATCTGTTGCAGCCCCCGGATCAGCCTTAGTGCTTGCCATCTTCTCATTGACAATGCGAGCACCACGCTCATAGGAATCAACAGCACTATCCCACACGTCGTTGACAGCATCAGCTGCCATGGCGCGGCTTTCAGCACCCGTGCGAGGGGCCAGCAATACACCAGCAGCAAAGCCGGCAGCAGCCCCAACGAGGGTTCCGCAGAGAAGACTTGCAACGTTTTTAGCACTCATGAAAGTTCCTCCTGTCAGTAAGCCCCTTGGGACTTGTTCTCAAACTCCAGAACAAGTATACCCGCGCAGGGGTAAATCAGCAGCCTTAACGTAGAACCCGAGGTGCGGGCATTGAGTCAAGCAGATCGTCAGCAGAGGTATTTTGCTGCTCTGCAAGTTCTGCTTCCTCATCTTCCTCTGGCTCAGACTCCTCATCGTCCACAGCTTCAAGCTCTTCTTCTGCAGACTCCGACTCATCCTCAGCAGCGTACTCGTCTTCATCTGCAGTATCGAGGCTCTCAACCATATTAATCAGACCCCGAACCGTCGCTTTAACATCAGGCTTAGGATCTGCGCCATCAGTGTATGCCCATTGCAGCAACCAAGAAGCGCTCATCAAAGCTCCTGCAACCAAAACGTCATCTGTACAAGCTAGCTCGATGTCCCAACCACGCGGATCGTCAGCTACTGCAAAGGTGCGACCTGAGAGAGTATCTCCTGCAATATCGGTCTGCGCAAGCAGTTCCACTGTTGTGTGCTCCAAGAGATGCGCGAGCTCTGTTGCGCCCATCACATCCTTGAAAGTTTTGCTGCTATCACCCAAACACACATGATCAACAATGTGCGGAAGCAGGTAGTACACACGAGCAGTGCCTTCAAGGTCGTCGCTTGTCATCAGAGGAGCATCGTCAGCAAGATGCACACGCGCAGTAAGCTTGCGCGGACCTACCTCGACTCGCGTAATCTCAAAGAACTGTGACATATCGTCTCCTACCTATTTCTGATAACTCTTTGCTACTGCCTCAGCACAACCGTCTATCTCTCTCGTTATTGTAGTGCTTGGGCTGCGTTCTCATCTGCCGAGCCAGCTATCTTGCCGTCAGCGGAAGCGTCTTTTTGTGGTGCCTTAACGCGCAGCATCGAGACGCGACGACCACGCGTAGATTGCACGCGAAAGACATAGCCTTCAAGTTCGAGCTTCTCACCAGGACGAGGCAGACGATCGAATTGCTCGATAACAAAACCCGCAACGGTCTCGTACTCCTCTGAGTCTTCAATAGGCCAGCCCAAATCAGCAGCATCCTCAATGGAAAAACGACCGTCTACCAGCCATTCATTTTCACTCAATTGGGTAAGATATTTGTTATCGGGATCAAACTCGTCTTCAATCTCGCCAACCACTTCTTCAACGATGTCCTCAACAGTAATCACACCTGCTGTGCCGCCATATTCATCCACTACGATGACCATTTGATCATGACTAGACTGCATCTCGGAAAGTAGAGGAATGATGTCTTTGGTATCGGGCACAAAATCAGCCGAACGAATAAAACCCGAGATAGGGTCATCCGCAGCAGACTCATCAATAATGGGCTCAATGATATCTTTGATGTGCGCAATGCCCACAATACGGTCAACCGTATCGTGATACACGGGAATGCGAGAATAGCCTGTACGACGCATGACCTTAAGCACCTCGCGTAGGCTCGTAGTATCCTCAAGTGCTGTCATATCTACACGTGGCACCATAACCTCACGGGCAATGGTATCGCCTAAGTCGATAACCTCATGAATCATCGACTTTTCTTCTTCACTTAGCTCATCAGAATCGGTAACCATATAGCGAATCTCATCTTCAGAGACATCTAAACGGTCATCGGTAGATTTGATACCAAAAGCAGTTGCAAGCCCATTGGCAGAAGCCGAGGTAAACCATACAAGAGGTTTTGCCAGCTTGGAAAACCCGTTAAGGAACCCGACCACACTCTTGGAAACCTCTACGGCATTTGCCATTGCCATGCGCTTGGGCACCAACTCACCAACAACAATGGAAAGATAAGAAACCACCAAGGTGATAAGGATGGGCGATAAAACCTTCGCAGTAGACGCTGAAAGTCCACAACCTACCATCCAGGCTGCAAAGGGTGTAGACAAATTGGTTGCCGCAAAAGCTGAGCTCGCAAAACCTACCAACGTAATTGCCACCTGAATAGCAGCCAAAAAATCGCCTGGCTCCTCGATGGTCTTGGAAACCTCAGCAGCGCGCTTGTCACCCTCTTCTGCCTCATGGTCAAGCACAGCTTTTTTGGTAGTCGACAGTGCCATCTCTGACATCGAGAAAAACCCATTGACAAGCGTCAAAAGAATAGTGACAAAAATACTAAGCGCAATATCCATATAGGGGGCCTCTAGCTCAAAGGAACGATGTCGTCGGGGTCCTTAAAAATGTGGTTAGCAGGAACAAAGCCGCGCACGCGCGATAGTGGATAAATACGCGAATGTGCGCCAATAACCGTACCAGGATTGAGGACACTATTGCATCCCACCTCAACCCAATCACCCAACATGGCACCAAATTTGCGTAAGCTGGTTTCAATTTGCTCGTCATTTGCCTTGACTACCACGTTGCTGCGATCGCTCTTGAGATTGGAGGTAATGGCACCAGCACCCATATGAGCATGCCAGCCCAAGATCGAATCGCCAACATAATTGTAATGAGGGACTTCTGCATTATCAAAAATGATGACATTCTTGAGTTCGGAGGAATTGCCTGCCACAGAACCTTTACCCACGATGGCACTAGTTCTCACAAAGGCACATTGGCGCACCTGTGCCTCATGATCGATGATAGTTGGACCCCCAAGATACGCAGAATCAAATACCTTGGCATCGCGGGCAACCCATACCTGTTCTGCGATCTGCTCGTATTCACTGCTTGGCAAAGTGGAGCCCAACTCAAGAATAAAGTCCTTGATACCAGCAAGAGCCTCCCAAGGATATTCAAACTGGGCCAGATAATCTCCCGCAATACTATGAGACAAATCGTATAGGTCCGAAATGCGAGCTTGCATTTTGGGTTCCTTCCCCTTATTCCCCTTACAAAGACCTACTGTACCCAAACCGTAAAAACATCGACTAGTCCTCAGGCTTAATAACTTCAAGTCCACCCATATAGGGGCGCAGTGCCTCGGGAATCGTAATAGAGCCATCGGGGTTTTGGTAATTTTCCATAATGGCAGCCATGGTACGACCAACAGCAAGGCCAGAGCCGTTAAGAGTATGAACAAAACGCGTACCCTTAAACTTCGCTGGATCCTTATAGCGAATGCCGGCACGGCGAGCTTGGAAATCCCAACAGTTAGAGCAGCTGGAAATCTCTTTATAGTTGTTGTAGCTCGGCAGCCACACTTCAATGTCATAGCATTTACGAGCAGAGAATCCGATATCTCCTGTGCAGAGGGTTACCACATGATAGGGCAAACCTAGCAGCTGCAAAATTTGCTCTGCTTCCTCGACCATAGATTCCAGCTGATTTATAGAATCTTCGGGACGAGCAAATTTGACCATCTCTACCTTGTCAAACTCATGCACGCGAATAATGCCACGAGTGTCACGACCAGCAGAACCCGCTTCCTCACGGAAACAAGGAGTAAAAGCTGTGTACCAGAGCGGTAGTTTGGAACCATCTAGGATTTCACCGCGGTGAATGTTGGTAAGCATAACCTCGGCTGTAGGAATCAAATACATTCCACCTGAAACGTGAAAAAGATCCTCATCAAATTTGGGTAGCTGACCGGTACCAAAAAGAGAGTCATAGTTGGTTAGCACTGGTGGCCACCACTCTTTAAAGCCTGCCTTTGCATGGGTCTCTAGCATAAAGTTGATTAACGCGCGCTCCATGCGAGCACCCATACCGCCCAACAAATAAAAGCGCGAGCCAGCAATCTTGACACCGCGATCAAAATCGATCATACCCAGCTCGGGACCTAAATCCCAGTGAGCCTTGGGGGTAAAATCAAACTGCCGTGGCTCGCCCCATTTGCGGACCTCGGGATTGTCGGAGTCATCCTTACCATATGGAACGCTGGGGTCGGGAATATTGGGAATAGCAGCAACTAAGTCAAAGAGCTGCTTTTCCACATCCCCGCGCTTTTCGTCGAGCTCTGCAATGCGATCTTTGTTTGCAGCAACAGCTGCCTTGGCAGCTTCGGCCTCTTCGCGCTTTCCTTCACGCATAAGAAGACCAATTTCTTTGGAACGAGCATTGCGATCTGCTTGTAAACCCTCAACCTCAGAGATAAGAGAGCGGCGCTGCTCATCCAATTCAAAAAACTTTTCGCGGTCCCAGTGAGCATTCTGTCTATCTGCGCAAGACTTGTCTACCGCGTCAGGATTCTCACGAACAAATTTGATGTCGAGCATCGTGTCCCTCTCGTCCTTCTTTTCTTGCAAACTCAAAAACCGCAAGTTTGTATCTCTAGTGCTACATTGCAGCCGACAACCTAGCAATAAAGCCGCGCTATGCTGTCGTGGCATATTCTTTCCAAGTATATACTTGTAGACGTCCAGCACGTCTATGGGCATATATGCTAACAACGAGAACATGCGATTTATACGAGTAGATAACAGATTTTGAGCTGTTTTGACATAGGAGGTTATTCCATGGATGCCGTTTCTCATTTTTTTACGTGGCTCTTTAACGACAAAACCGGAGTAATCTGTCTGCTTTTGGGCGGCGTAGTACTTTTCTTCATCATTGCATGGTTCCTTGAATCCAAGACACGCAAGCAGTATTTCAACCATGCAAAAAGCAAAGATGATTGGGATCTCTTTGACGACGACGATGACTCCGAGAGCGGTTGGTCTGCTTTTGACGAGGATAATAAATAGGTCCGTTGTGTATCTTTCTTAGATGCGTATATACGCGCATAAACAGCTGGTATATCGCATATAAGAAAACATGCATCTGGTTATGGCTCCTATCCACGCCCCAATCTATCCCAACCTCAGGTTGAAACAGCTAATTTGATAAGCCTTCTAGCTGCGTACCTATGCAAAACATGCAGGTAGAAAGTCTGCCGTTGCAACCTCAGGTTGCAACATCTTGGAGCAGAACGCGTGAAAAGCACATGTCCGCACTATCAACTCGTCTTGTAGCAGCGCATCGTAACTGACAGAAGCTACACCTCATTCCACACGAGATGCCAACACACCCTGTTTCATGCCAGATACCAAAAGCCACGGATCGTTTCAACCAACAAGGCTTTGCTTGCCAAACGCCACGTTCTACTTCACCTTTTTTGCCAAAAGCCACACTCTGTTTCACGCGAAAAAAATCTACCTGCGCAAACGTGAAGGCCGTTGAAGAGATATGTGGCTTTTGACATTTTTTCTGAAACAGAACGTGGCGTTTGGCAAGCAGGACTGTGTCATTTGAAGTAATCCGTGGCTTCTGACAAGCAGGGCAGTATCATTTGAAATGATGTATGGCGTTTGGCAGGCAGAGCCGCACTGCTTGAAAGAATGCGTGGCGTTTGGCAAGCAGAACACTATGGAAGTAAGCCGATAGTATGGGCTCGTTGCATAACAAAAGACCCCTCGGAAAGGGGTCTTGGTCGTTCATGGTGCGGGCGAAAGGACTTGAACCTTCATGAGATTGCTCTCATACGGACCTGAACCGTACGCGTCTGCCAATTCCGCCACGCCCGCGTGCGTAGGGATAATACTACGAATACACGCAGATAGCAAGAAACTATTTATCGAAATTCAGGCCCTACAAGGGCGGTAACCTCACCTAACACGCTTTCAAAGCTCACGCCACGCTGCTCAAAGTCTGGCTGATGGCGAGTCATGCACATGGCATCAACAACAAACTTACCCGCAAACTCAACCGCCGCACGCAAGGATTTACCACACATAATCGCAGCTAACAAGCTTGAGGCATAGAGATCACCTGTGCCGTGAATCATAAAGGGCATCAGCTTGCTCTCAACCTCTTCGCCCTCAAAATCGCGACCACACACAAAGTTGCGAATCTTGTTGTCACCACGCACTACGCCCTTGATAACCACATTTTTTGCACCCATCTCAAGCAGAGCATCTGCCAGACGGCGAGTATAGTCAATGGAAACTTCCTGACCCTCATAGCCAATACCCGTCAATATAGATGCTTCCGTCAGATTGGGAACAAGCAAATCTGCTCCATCAACCAAACCGCGAGTGGCGTCGCACATTTCATCGGTATAGGTGGGATATTTCTTTCCCGCATCACCCATCACCGGATCAACAATGCGCAAAGCACGGGGATACTCGTTGTAAATACGCTGGATAACTGCAACTTGCTCGGCAGAACCCAGAAAACCCGAATACACTGCATCTAAATCAATGCCATGAATTTGCCAAGCATCAAGATAACCTTTAAGCATTGAGGTGGTGTCATGCATATAGAACTGAGGGAATCCCGTATGAGCAGAAAAAAGTGAGGTAGGCACTGGACACACATCACAGCCAGCTGCAGATAAAACAGGGATAGCTACTCCAAGTGAGCATTTTCCGTAACCACAAAGGTCGTGGACGGCCGCTATGCGCGGAATGTAGTCTCCAGAACGCTGATACAAAACCAAATCATTTGCGTTTGCCATAATGTGTTTCCTTTCACGTGGACTGATGGACCTACGCTGCAGGACAGAATAACCCAATAGCAGAGCCTATGGCTAGTTTTAATGAGAAAAACTTTTTACTAAAGAGTGGCGTCAGAGGTTTCGCTAGTAGCTGCAGTCTGCTCATCTGTAGGAGTGGCCGCACTATCACCTTGCCCTATGTTGGCAAAAGGCGTATAGCTCGAAGTAATCTTTTTGCGCAGCGCTTCCTGAGTCTTGGCATCCATACCCTCAATCGTGCAATTGTAGCGCACGCCATTTGAGGTGTTTTCCTTGGTCCAGATAAAAGTCATAAAGGGATGGGTCTCGCCGGTTGGCTTGATAAAGTTAAAAAACTGCGAGGTCAGCAAGTTCCCACTGTCATCCATATATACATTCACATGATAAATAACGGTATTAATATTGGGATTCAGCAGCGCATTAACCGAAAGTGCTGTGGCTTGAATCTGAGAACTAGAAAAGCAGGTCAAGACATTTTTTGAAGTGGTATCGCGTACTGACACTTCAACACGATGGGTATGTTGATCGGCTTCTTGAACGGTAAAGTCCTCAGGGAACTGCGTAAAGCCATTACCCCACTCAACGCCGCCACGAAGCGCAGACGCAACAGTTACCACACTTACATCTTGAGAAAGGTTGGCAGTATTGACACGTCTTACCACACCACAGCTCACCTGCGCCAAAATAACCACCACAAGCAAAGTCATCACAAAACCAACGGCGGTTCTGCGAATATGCAGTTCGACATCAGAGCCAGAAGGGTCGGCATCTGATAGTGGGTCGATATCTACGCCATGACCTTTTTCGTGGCGACGCTTGCGCTCACGAGCAGCGCGCTCCCTGTTGCTATGGCCCGTTTCATCTACCGTTGAAAAAAGTTGTTCCGCCTCTTCGTGGCCAAGGGTGCCTTTGGCAGGACGACGCCCCAAAACCGTACGCGGCCTATGTGCCATAACACCCTCCCCCACTCTTTTGACAAGCAAAACTTACCATCGATTATCAAAACCACGACAGCCTAAGTTACCTAGCTTAGACGATGAGCTACCGCATCACAAACCAGGGCACCAACCACAGTCTTTGCATCCTCAATGCGTCCATCAAGCACAGCATCAATAAGCTCCTGCAAAGGCACAAGATCAACGTTAATAAACTCATCAGCATCGGGGTTTGAACCACACATGTGTAAACCTGTTGCCATATAGAGATGAATGAGCTCGTCAGCAAAACCACAGGATGTAGCAATAGTTGTCAAAAAGGCAATCTTGTCAGCTTCATAGCCCGTCTCTTCCAAAAGCTCACGACGGGCACAATCCAGCGGATCCTCACCAGCACCCAACTTACCCGCAGGTACCTCCACTGTCACACGATCGAGAGCAGCGCGATACTGCCTCACAAGACAGATTCGACCATCGTCAGTGAGAGCAACAACTGCAACTGCACCAGGATGGCGCACGACATCACGGATAGCATGGCGACCATCAGCAAGAGACACTTCCATGCGGTTGACATCAAAGATACGCCCGTGCCAAGCAACATCCTCCGAAAGAATGTGCTCCTCAAGAGCGGCATCACGCTGATCTCTACCACCTAGTACCAAATCACGTGCTTCAGGTAAACCAGATCTATGAGCTGTGCCACTACGATCGCCATCATAGGTATATGCCTCGGCTGACTCTAACAAATCAGCCACGCCATTGTTGTTCGCCGTGTTGCCGTTTTTACTATCGTTCTTCTTGCTTGATGAACCCATATTTCAGTCCTTTGTTGATACAAACTTTAGAGGGCACGATGTCCAATATCGCTACGGCACTGCTTGCCTTCAAAGCGGATAAGATTGACTGCCTGATAAGCAAGTTCACGCGCAGCAGCCAAGGTTGGTGCCACCGCCGTCACATCGAGCACGCGGCCACCAGAAGTATATGTACGTCCATCTGCACCAAGGCTGGTGCCCGCCTGATAAACCGTCACACCTTCAAGTTGTTCTGCTTCTTCAATACCGTCGATGAGCTTGCCTTTTTCATAAGAGCCAGGATAGCCTGCACTAGCAAGTACAACAGTCATTGCCCAATCGTCGTTCCAAGAAACCATGGATGCATCAAGTGTACCTTTGTCGCAGGCAATAAAAACATCAACTATGTCTGCCTGCATACGCGGCAGCACTACTTGAGTCTCGGGATCGCCAAAGCGAGCATTAAACTCCAATACCTTGGGGCCTTCGGCGGTGAGCATAAAGCCACCATAGAGACAACCCGAATAGCAAATGCCATCGGTGCGTAGTTGATCGATGACCTTTTGTTCCATTTCACACATTTGGGCAAGTTGCTCGGCAGTCACATTTGGGACAGGAGAATAGGCGCCCATACCGCCTGTATTAGGACCAAGATCGCCATCATAAGCACGTTTGTGATCCTGACTAGTTGCAAGAGGTACCAAAGTTGTACCATCCGTTAGAGCCAGCAGAGAACATTCGGGGCCTTCAAACATCTCTTCGACAACAACCGTTGCGCCTGCATCACCAAACGTCCCATCAAAGCATTCTGCAACACCAGCAAGTGCTTCTTCGGTGGTTTGGGCAACAATAACCCCTTTACCCGCAGCAAGACCATCGGCTTTCACAACGACAGGCCCACCTAGTTCACGTACATAAGTTTCACACTCAATACGATCCGTAAAGGTACGGTATGCCGCAGTTGGCACGCCAGCGCGTGTCATCACGTCTTTGGCAAAACGCTTGGAACCCTCCATTTGAGCTGCTTTTTTGCTAGGACCAAAACAAGCAATACCCGCAGCTCGCACCGCATCGGCTACACCTGCCACCAATGGCGCTTCGGGTCCAATTACCACTAGACCAACCGCGTGTTCCCGAGCAAAACGAGCCACATCCTCAGGGCTGTCTTGACTGCAATCAGCAAGCTCTGCCTCGGCAAGCATGCCTCCATTTCCTGGTGTCACCCACAGTTTGCCAGCACGGGGAGACTCTGCGAGTTTGCGTAGTAAAGCGTGCTCACGGCCACCTGAGCCCAACAGCAAAATGTCGATCGTATTGGCTGCGCTCTCCATGTGTTGTCCTTTCAAAGGCAAATTCTGGTTTGAATAACTATCGATCCACATTACCAAGGAGGTTACTCACTTCCTCGGGTGTAATGAGCGACTGCGGAGCAAATGCAACGCCTGCCGCAGATACACCCACCATAACCACAGAAGTAGGACGTATGGGTAAAACACCTGCACACACATGCTCAAACTCATTGGTATTGAGAGGACGATGCAGTTTGGACAACGTACCTGAATCCACTGACTTTGCCTCAAGAAGAGTCAGTGGGCCTTCATGTTGGGAATAGGTACTCATCTCGCGTGCAAGAATACCCGCAAGCAAATCAACGCTTTCGCTGCGGCGTTCAACTCTGACAGTACCACCAGGGTTAATTGAGGTATAAAGCCAGCCTCCCGACACACGCATGCCCAATGTCTTGAGCGAACGGCGAAGACCACGAATATCGCCTAATATACAAGCACGATCGAGATCAATGCCTGGGGGTAAGAGTGACAATAGACGTGTTTTGCTTGCCATCCCAACAGCACGTTTAATAGCTTCTTCTGCAGACAAACCTGCATTGCGATCAGCCACCAAACGTAGTACCACCAAAGCCAACTGTACCGATACTGCTTTGGTATCAATAACGGTGACTTTGGTGTCCACATACTGTGTTGCTGCCTCAATAGCAGAATCATAGGTACCCACCAGTGCTGCTGAGGGCGCTGGCACCACAATTTCTTTAACACCACGATCGACAAGCTCGTCAAAAGTTGCCTCAAAACTATCGCGACCAGGAGCCGTAACACGTGCACGAGCACGTGCTGCCAATACATCTAACGCATCGTCCATCGTCATATTGCGATCAAGCAGCTCATCTCCAGACAACGACAGGCGCTGAGATACGAGTTCTACTCCCAGCCTTCGACAAAGCTCTGGCGACAGGTCGCAAGCGCTGTCACAAACAATTGCAAAATCTGGCACACTACCCTACTTCCAGTAGCGGTCAATCGACTGATCGCGATCAGGACCAACTGTGATAATCGAAACACGGACACCGGCGAGCTGCTCGAGAAAATCGATATAGTCCTTTGCCTCACGAGGCAGCTGATAGAAATTACGGACACCAGAAATATCACACTTCCAGCCAGGAAGTTCTTCATAGACCGGAGTAGCATGATAAAACACCGATTGATGTTCGGGAACGGTGGTATAGCGAACGCCATCACACTCGTAGGCAACACACACCTTGATGCTATCAAGGCAACCTAGTACATCAAGCTTAGTAATAGCAAGGTCAGTCAGACCGTTGATGCGTGCAGCATAGTTAACAACCACCGCATCGTACCAGCCACAACGACGCTTGCGACCTGTGGTTACACCGTATTCATGACCAACCTTACCAAGCAAATCGCCTGTCTCGTTAAAAAGCTCCGTGGGGAAAGGACCAGAACCCACACGAGTAAGGTATGCCTTGGCAACACCAAGAACTCGGTTGATATTGGTGGGGCCTACGCCAGAACCTGTCACAGCTCCGCCAGCAGTACAGTTAGAAGAAGTAACAAAGGGGTAGGTACCGTGATCAATATCGAGCATGGTTGCCTGAGCACCCTCAAAAAGAATATTCTTACCAGCCTCAAGCTGCTCGTTAAGATAGAGCGATGACTCAACAATATAAGGACGAATACGTGACGCCATCGGCAGGTAGGTCTCACAAATTTGATCTACCGTATAAGTGGGTAAGTCATAGACCTTGGAGAGAATGGGGTTTGTGTAGGCAAGCGCTGCATCAAGCTTTTCGCGGAAGATCTTTTCGTCAAGCATATCTTGGATACGCAATCCTGTACGGTTCATTTTGTCCATATAGCAAGGACCAACACCGCGCTTGGTAGTACCAATGAGGTTCTTACCTAACTTCTTTTCATGAGCCCCATCAAGATCTTTGTGATAGGGCATAACAATGTGCGCATTACCTGAGATCTTAAGATCATCGCAGCTAATCTCAGACTCGGTCAGCATGTCAATCTCGGAGAGCAGAATCTCAGGATCAACAATGCAGCCATTACCAACAATGGGAGTTGTTCCTGGATACATAACACCTGAAGGCACCTGATGCAAAGCGAGTTTTTTGCCATCTGCAATTACCGTATGACCAGCGTTTGCACCACCTGCATAGCGGCAAACCACGTCAAAGTCACCTGCAACAAGATCGGTAACCTTGCCCTTACCCTCATCGCCCCACTGGGTTCCTACGAGCACTGATGCGGGCATATGCCCTCCCTCTTGTTAGCGCCACTGTTTATAAAGAGGCGGCTTTCAGACCAACCTCTTTAGTATAAAGCAGGACAGGCCCAACCCTCATGGAGTGAGCCTGTCACACAGCAGCTGCAGATGCTTGCGTATTGCAACTCTTATTAGTCCCCGCCACCTGCTGGGCGATACACCTCGACAAAGCGTGTTGAATTGGCAAGGAAGGTAAGATCGACTGTGGTCAAAGGACCAGAACGGTTTTTAGCAATAATAAACTGCGTAACGCCCCAGTCTGGACGGTCGCTTCGCTCTGCTTCTTCTTGGGAAGTAGAGCGGTCAAGCAGAATAACTACGTCAGCGTCCTGCTCGATAGCGCCAGACTCACGCAAGTCAGAAAGCTGTGGACGTTTGCCCGTACGACCTTCAACAGTACGATTGAGCTGCGACAAGGCGATAACAGGGATGCTCAGATCCTTTGCCATAACCTTAAGACCACGGCTCATCTCGGAAACCTCAGTCGCACGACTATCCGCACGCGTACGTCCAGGAGGAGGCGAGACTAACTGTAAGTAGTCGAGGATTACTATGCCTTTTTCTTTGTCGTGCAGCAAGCGACGAGCTTTGGCGCGAATCTCAGTGACCGTTGTACCTGCCGTATCGTCAATTTGCACATCTAGTTTTGAAAGCTGGGCGGTTGCTTCCAAAAGAGTTGGCCACTGATTGTCTTGGATGCGCGCGCCACGAATATCTGAAAGTGGAATACCTGCCGTTGCTGAAAGCAAGCGTTGGGCAATCTCTATTTTGCTCATCTCAAGTGAGAAAAAGACAACTGAGGCACCATTTTTTGCCGCATTAATGCAGAGATTAAGAGCAAATGAGGTCTTACCAACACCAGGACGAGCACCAACGACAATCATCTGACCAGCGCGCATACCCTGCAACGCCTCGTCAATACCGCGAAAGCCCGTCTTGACGCCAAAAGCTTCTTCATCGGCAGCAGCCATTTCACCAAGCTGCTCGTAAAGTTCGCCCATTATCTGAGAAAGTGTTGCTGAGTTGTCACGCACGTCCTGACCAGTCACGTCAAAGATTTGCTTTTCTGCATAATCAACAACATCACGCGAGTCTTCGGGTGCATCAAATGCCATTGCCTGAATACGTGCTGAAGCAGAGATAAGACGTCGCAAAGTCGCATCGCGCTTGAGCATCTCAACATGATGCTGCCAACTGGCCAACGCAAGAGAGTTTGACCCTAATTCCACAAGGTAAGAAGGACCGCCTATTTTCTCAAGCTCACCAGCACTTTTAAGATGATCTGCCAAAGAAATTGGGTCTACTGGCTCACTATGGTCGAAAATCTCGGCCATAGAAACAAAGATCTGCTTGTTAGCATGCAAATAAAAATCATCGGGTTCTAGGCTAATCAGACATTCCTGCAGTACATTTTCAGAGAGAATCATTGCTGAGAGAACCGAGCGTTCTGCAGCAACATCTTGCGGCATTGATACATCGCCTGGAAGCGCAGTAAGTGAAAAATCACGTTCGCCCTCTCGACGGCGTCCCCAAGATTGTGTCTTTTCTTTCTCGGGCACGGTGTTCTCCTCTCAAGCGCGACATCCGATAAATGCAAGCGCAGCTGTACATAAATTCACAGCTCAATTGCCTCACTGCCTGGGCAAAGCATAGTACCTCAAGCGCTTAAGCTTTGCAGAGCCAAAAGTACGCAAATAATGTTATCGATACTCTGATGTAGAAACTAATTATCCTCAAGCTGCAGCTTTGCAAGTTTTCAACGTTTTCAACATTTTTTGGACGTTTCGACGAACGGTGTTTTCAACATGTACGGAACTCTTACGGATATGCTCTGCCCACAAATCCAGTCCTGCGATTTTGCATATCACACTCATTTAATTTCCTATTTGCGCAGGTATATCAAATTAAATATTCATTTAAATAAAAAATCCCTCCATTCCGCAGGGGGTCGGAGGGATTTATACGAACGTTCGTTGCATTTCGCATCTTTTTGAATTCTGGGTACTACCTGCAACTTTTGTTGAAATCTGCAGGTAGTCCACTACGAACAAATAGACGCATACAGTGAACTGCTAAAAACTACTCAGCGGTCTCTTCGCTCGTTTCGGTTTCAGCCTCAGTCTCATCAGTTGTTTCTTCGACAACCTCCTCAGCTGCTACCTCAGCCTCAGGACCAACCTGAACGATGACCTTGGCATTGATCTCACGATAGAAGTTGACCTCGATCTCGTGAGCGCCAGCGGTCTTGATGGTACCACCGCGACTAATACGCTTGCGATCAACCTCGACTGCGAGCTGGCTCTTAAGAGCCTCGACAATCTGAGCAGAGGTGACGGAACCAAAGAGCTGGCCGTCCTCACCAATGCGAGCGTCAATGACAATCTTCTTGCCATTGAGCTGATCTTTCAGCGCATTAGCGTCAGCAATACGCTTCTGCTCGCGCTTCTCGATATTGTGCCTACGCTCTTCGAGCTGCTTAATGTTGCCAGGGGTTGCGGGCTGGGCAATCTTGTTGGGGAACAGGTAGTTCTCCGCATAGCCCTGAGCGACCTCAACGATGTCGCCTTCTCCGCCCTTGCCCCTGAGCTCACCCATAAGGATGACTTTCATGGGACGCTCCTTTTCGTTGAATGCTTCCGTCCGCTTAGCCGCGGTTGCGACCACCACGGTTGGAAACCACGGGCACAGCGTACGGGAGCAGAGCCATTACGCGGGCGCGCTTGATTGCCACCGCGATATCGTGCTGATGCTGCGTGCAAGCGCCAGTAACGCGACGGGGCTTAATCTTGCCGCGATCAGTCGTAAATTTGCGGAGAAGCTGCGTGTCCTTATAGTCGATAAAATCGACGTTTTCCTTGCAGAACTGGCAGTACTTGCGATGCATGGGGCGCTGCTCTTCGCGGCGCTGCCTCTGTCTCTGCTTTGCCATTAGATACCTCTTTTCAATTCCTAGAACGGTATATCCTCGTCATAAACGTCGCTGGGAGGCGGCGTCTGGACGGGAGTCGTTTGGGGTGTAGCTGCGGGAGCGGCATAACTACCTTGGTTGTACGTCGGCTGAGGAGCCGAGTAACGCGGCGCAGGTTGAGGCTGAGCTTGGGGCTGCTGCTGTTGGTAGCCACCCTGTTGCTGAGTATTCTGGCGAGAGGAAAGGAATTCCAACTCGTCTACGATAACTTCCAGCTTGCTGCGACGCTGACCATTGGACTCCCAGGAGCTGTAGCTAAGCCTGCCTTCAATGGCAACCTTCATACCCTTGTAGAGGTAGTTTGAAAGCGACTGGGCACGATTACCAAACATAACGCAGTCGACAAAGTTGGCTTTATCTTCCCACTCGCCTTGTGCATTACGACGACGATCGTTGACAGCTACGCCAAAGGTTAAAACCTGCGTGCCACTGTTAGTGCTACGCAGCTCAGGATCACGCGTCAAGTTGCCAGTAATAATTACCCTGTTAATGCTCATTGTTCCCACCTCTCTTGCGAGTCTCCTCGTCCTTCCATGTTTGGTCGGTGCTTAGTCCTTGTCGGGACGACGCATGACCATGTGACGCTTCACATTGTCATTGATACGCAGAACTCGATCGAGCTCAGCAATCTGCGTGGGGTCAGCATGGAAATTGATAAGGATGTAATCGCCCTCGGTGAGGCCGTCGATCTCATAGGCGAGCTTGCGCTTGCCCCAGTCCTCGACGCTGTCAATCACGCCACCATCAGTAGTGACAGCCACCTCGATACGCTTCGAGACGCCTGCGCGAATCTCCTCAGTTGCTGCGGGATCGACAAAATACAGCAGTTCATAAGCCTTCATTTCTTCACCTCCTCTGGACATATGGCCTTGGCAAGTGAAGGTGCCGCCAAGGCAGGAAAGGTCAAGGATTGATAGTATCACAGCCCTAGGTGCTCTAGCAGGACAATTGTGACAAAGCACATCCCACACCTTCCCCACACACGGAAAATAAACCCGTCAACTTGGATTTAGCTTGGATAGTCTCTGTCCTCTAGCTGACTTAAACTGGTACATTCTTTAATCTGCTTGCGTTTATCCAGCTAGATCACCATGTTTTGCAACGCTAAGTGTGACTGACCCAATCCAATGGGGAGAAAATACTTTTTAGGATTTTCTACACTCATAAAAACTTCATAAGTTTTAGCTCACAGATACCCTATATCTCTGCGTTATGAGCTTTTACTATGCTAGTTTTTCTCTTCAAAAATCTTGTTGCTTTCTTGCCAAGTAGGTACATCAAACTTGCGCAACCAAAGCCCTGTTGCACAGGTTTGAATCATCTGAGTAAATGAAAAGCCCAGACTACTGATAAAGGCTGCAATCGCGCAAGGCAGAGCATTTGCGGCGACTAGACGAAGAATGTCAGCTGCGGCGTACAAAATATAGGAAGCTGTAACATCATGCAGCACATCACTATAAGCCAGCATAAGATAGTTATCGCTCAGTTGACTTGCAACAAGGATTAAAATCGCCATCCATACAATGGAAAGAATCAGACCAACTACCAGTTGAAGCACTATGTAAAGCCGGATAAGGTGCAAGGCGCCTTTGTGGTCTGCTTTAATTAATGACCAAATCCTTTTGATTTGCCACCCTGCCTTAAAGTCGTGATAGATGGTGGCATGTAACGCTGCAACAGGAACCAAAAAAGATGCGATAAAGCTCAAGAGTATGCTAAATGTGCTGGTAACAGCTCCACCCTTAAACACTGAAGTAAACAGCAGATTGAGCGCATATACCGAAAGACCTACCCAAAGGGCTCCAACAAAGGCACGCCAGCCTGCAGAGATGCACTCACCCACACGAACTTTTCTCTGTTTTGGTGCGGCATCTACTCCCCAAGCAACCAAACGAGCCCATTCAACAGCATAGCCATGACAGCCTAGTGGTCCTGCAATAGGCACAAAATTTGCCGCCGCCATTACCAATAAAGGTTTAATCCATCCACGGTCATGGCGAAGTAGTGCGAGTGACCTTTTGTAGTAGTGTCCTTCGTCTGTCATTTCTTCTCCTTGACTCGCAACAAAAAAGTCGGTCGCTACTGCGGCCGACCTGACTCGTCTGGCGGAGAGGGTGAGATTCGAACTCACGTACCCCGAAGGGTAAACGGTTTTCGAGACCGCCGCATTCGGCCACTCTGCCACCTCTCCAGATATAGACGTGGCACCCTCAGGTGCCACGAAAAATAATCTGGCGGAGAGTCAGGGATTTGAACCCTGGAGACGCTTTAGGCGCCTACACGATTTCCAATCGTGCTCCTTCGGCCACTCGGACAACTCTCCAGAAATTGTGCAACGGAAAGTATACAAGAAAGCGTTGGTCTGCGCTATCTGTATTTTTTATTTTTGCAGATAGTTTGAGCAAAGCAAAATAAAACCTTGAAAACGTAGGTCATCTTGTAGCTTTTCTCCATTTGTGCTGCTACGTTATGAGCTTGATATCTCACAAGAAAAGCTTTGCCTTCCTTGGTATTTTTGTGACTAAACCTGATAAAGTTTTTAAACCAGATGTGAAGGGAGGCGTCAGTGCTTAATTTTTTCTTTACTCCTTATGGTGGCATGGACGTCTCTACCTTGCCTTTGCCAACATGGCTGGATCTCTCTGCAGTTATCGTAGGTGCCCTTGCAGGCGTTTTTGCCGCCCGACAGCGCAAACTTGACCTTGTAGGCTATGTTGGTCTTGCTATGATTTGCGGTCTTGGCGGAGGATTAATCCGTGACACTATCCTCCAAAAAGGCAGCGTCTACATGATGGATTCTCCTTACGCTATCCCTATGGCAGTACTGACTGGTTTGATTGGGTTTTTCTTCCCTGGAGCTACCAAACGTTTTTCTCGCCTTTACGAGTGGGTCGATATTATGTCGGTATCCCTCTTTGCAGTTGCTGGCGCTGACAAGGCAATCGTGTTTCACACAAGCGGAGCTGCAGCTATCTTGCTTGGCACTATCACAGCTGTGGGCGGCGGTATGCTGCGCGATGTCTTTTTGGGGGAAGTACCCCAGATTTTCCGTCGCTCCAACCTCTATGCAATCTGCTCGGTTGTAGGAGGAGCACTCTACTACAGCATGGTTTGCATGTTTGGAGTACGCAAACTCTGGGCATTGATTATTTCCGTCTTTATTATGGTTGCAATGCGCCGTTGGTCTCTCAAATATAACGTTCTCTCCCCTGACAACATCGACCTCAGTCCTCGGGCCAGCAGAGCTATTCGTGTGGTCTATACCACTGCCAGCAATGAAGGCCGCCGCCGCGCCGAAATCATTATTAAAAAGCCTGGTAGCCATAGACAGTGAGATAGTCTTGTAGTGTCTCCATTCTCCGCAGACGGTTCAAAACCGTCGTCGCAAGCCTTTCACAAACGGCCGCATCGTCCCCGACTCCCACAAACGGTTCAAAAGCGTCGCTCTGCTTCCACAAAAGTGCTGCTCAATTTTTTACTGAGGGTGCTTTATGAACCCGTTGTCTTCCCTTTAATGCAGACGGTTCAAAACCGTACCAAACAGCTCGAGAAACCCCAGATAAAAATTGGCGTAAGGGCACATTTTGAACCCGATGCGAACAAAAGGGTGCTTATTGAACCGTCTGTAGGGATAAGCGTAGGCAAAAGCGCACCTTGAACCCGTTGCAGAAAACACAGATAGCAAGATGCTTCCTGAACTGCTTACAAAGTTATAAAAGCAGATTCAGGAAGCATATCTCCTAGGTGGCTATAAAGAGGTAAGCCAAGCAAAACTTACCGAGCACAACAAAACTTACTTCTTGACCATGCCGTGACGAACGGCCCACTTACGGCGGTCAGTATCGTTGAGAATGCGCTTGCGCATACGAATATGCTTGGGCGTAACCTCAACGAGTTCGTCATCCATGATGTACTCCAACGCTTCTTCCAAAGAGAAGGTCTTGGGAGGAGTGAGCTGCACGGAAATATCAGCTGTCGAGGAGCGTTGGTTGCCAAGGTTTTTGGTGCGAGCAATATTGACTACCATGTCGCCCGGACGACTGCGCTCGCCCACCAGCATGCCTTCATAGCATTCGGTACCTGGTTCAACGAAGAGACTGCCACGCTCCTGCAAGGTACCCAAAGCGTAAGCCACGGCCTTTTCGGTCGACATTGAAATCATGGCACCGTTGTCGCGGCTACCAATGTTGCCAACAAAGGGTCCATACTCGAGGAAGGTGTGATAAAAGACCGCATCGCCATGAGTGACATTCATAATTCGGTTCTTAAGACCCATAATGCCACGCGTAGGAATGGTGAACTCCAAATGCGTCTGGGTATTACCCGCTTCCATACTGGTCATCGTGCCACCACTGTTGCCAAACACCTCAATGACCTTACCAGCAAACTCACCTGGGCATTCAACAACTGCCTGCTCAATAGGCTCTAGACGTTCACCGTCGACGCCTTTTTTGAACAAAACACGCGGACGACCCACCTGAAACTCAAAGCCCTCGCGACGCATTGACTCCATGAGTACCGAAAGGTGAAGAATACCGCGCCCTGCAACCTCAACACCAGTTTTGTCAGGCAACTCTTCGATACGCATGGTGACATTATTTTCAGCTTCTGCCATCAAGCGTTCTTTAAGCTGACGACCACCAACAATATCGCCATCGCGACCTACCAAAGGCGAGGTAGACGCTTCAAACACAATGGAAAGCGTAGGGGGATCAATTTCAATGGGATCAAGTTCAACAGGATTTTCGGGATCGGTGTACACATCACCAATATCAGTCGAATCAATACCCACTACAGCACCGATATCGCCTGCGACAACTTCTTTACACTCTTTGCGACCGAGATAGTCAAAGGTGAACAGTTGCTTGATTTGAGCCATAGCTCGCGAGCCATCATTTTTGACGACAAGTATTTTGTCACCGTCGTGAATGGTTCCGGAATACACACGACCAATGCCAATACGACCAACATACTCAGAATGATCAATGGTGACGCATTGCATTGCCAATGAGCCAGCAGGATCGACATCAGGTGCGGGTAAAGAATCAACAATCATGTCCAACAACGGCAGCATGTCATCATTGCCATCATCAGGATCCAGACGCGCAAAGCCATTCACTGCCGAGCAGTACACCACGTGTTCCATCGCAAACTCAAGCTGATCGTCACTTGCACCTAAATCCATCATCAAGTCGAGGCACGCATTCAAGGCATTCTCAGGATTTGCTCCATCGCGGTCAATCTTATTGATAACAACCATCACAGCAAGACCCGCATCAATGGCATGACGCAGTACAAAACGTGTCTGCGGCATAGGACCTTCTGCGGCATCAACAAGCAAGAGAGCTCCGTCTGCCATCTTGAGTACACGCTCTACTTCACCACCAAAGTCAGCATGTCCTGGAGTATCAATAACATTGATTTTGACGTCTTTGTAATCAATGGAAATATTCTTGGCCAAGATAGTGATACCGCGTTCGCGTTCCTGATCATTGGAGTCAAGAACCCTCTCTTCTACCTGTTGGTTTTCACGAAATGCACCACTTGCTTTCAGCAGCTGGTCAACCAAGGTAGTCTTTCCGTGGTCAACGTGGGCAATAATTGCAATGTTGCGGATGGATTCTTGGAGCATAACTATCCCATCTATCAAGACGGCCGCAAAGCGGCACATTACGTTGGAATGTCGGGCAGACGCCCACATAAAAGCTACAGCAAGGGTTCAACTTCACCAGCAGGCGCAGGCTCGGTCCACTGAAAATCATTGCCCTTTCCCCGCCCTTTTACGTAGCTATAGGCCGAATAGCTTTTATAACCTTTTTCACCAAATTCTAGAAGTAAAGCATCTTGATAGCTGTCGTCGTCAGCAGCAATTGCGCCCTCATAGGCAATGGCATAACGAATAGGCATACCAAGCCCAGCTTCTTTATCTCCTCCATGGTGATTAATCTCTTTGATGCGCGTATAGGCCTCGTCAATTAAAGCTTCCGGGCCATCATCAGCAAGCTCATAGCTCGCAATATTGCCTTGGTCATCTTCTATAACAAGCAGGACACCTATTTCCTCGCCTAAGGCAAGAAGATCTAGCGCATCACCAAAAAGCTCAGACGAAAGTTTGTCTGTCTCAGCTGAGATGCCGTCGCGGCGATTGTTATTGTTAAAACGAGTCATGCACATCTTTTCTTTGAACCTAAAGCTTCTTTGCGATGGTAGCGCACTTGAACAAAGTACGTGCAGCTATAAACAACATGCACTTCTTGACCACAAAAAAGCGCCAGACGCATCTGATGGCTAAGTTTCTGACTTAGATTGTCAACTCATAGCGACTACCAACAAAATACTGACGTCCGATACATAGAGGCGTACCATCGGCAGAAAGAAATTTCACATCTGTACGCAATAAGGGATCTCCAATAGAGATACCCAAAATTGTTGCTTGGTCAGTTGTTGCCTTTACCGCAGATACAGTCCAATCGGCATTGATTGCTGCTTTTTTACCTGTAAGTTCTTCTATCAATTTAAATAAAGATTTGTCTTCAATTTGCATGGTAAGTAAGGGAGATGCCCAAACATACGGCATAAATACATTTTCTTCGCAAACTGCCACACCATCAGCGGTTCTTACACGATGGATGTAAAGAAGCAAATCGTTTTGATCGAGATTAAAAAACTCACATTCATGCGGGCGGATAGGTACAATCTGACGATCGATAGTATGACTACCAGGGATAATTCCAGCTTTACGACAAGTCTCAGAAAAGCTCTGTGCACCACGTGTTTGTGCAAACTTCCGTTCAACATGTGGTTTTCCTACAAAAGTACCACGCCCCTGTTGCTTAATTAGATACCCATCTGAACACAAATCTTCAATAGCTCGCCTTACAGTCATGCGGCTTACATCATAAGTTTGGCTTAATTCAGGCTCTGAAGGAATCCTATCACCACTTTTATATACACCAGATTTAATTGATGTCTTAATATCACTGTAAATTTGCTGATAAAGGGGCACCGATTTTTGAGAGAGAACCATTGAAATTCCGTCCATAAAAATTGTATGAAAGCAAGCTTATGTCAGGGACATAAACAAGGGAGTTCTGTGTAGAGTATACGCAATTTTTTAGCCAAATGAGCTACCTAATACCAGCCGTACTACATCAGTTAAATGATTAATCGATAATTCCGCACCAACTTGTTCGTGTTCAGAAACCTCTTCCGTTCGCAGAGCAACAACATGAGCACCAGCCGCTTTTCCTGCACATATACCAATTGAAGAATCTTCAACAATAACTGTCTCTTGCGCTTTGACTTCAAGTTTTTGCATACACTTTAAGTAAATATCTGGAGCAGGTTTAAAGGCAATACATTCATCTCCGCCTAACACAAAAGAAAGATAACAACCAATTGCTGCACTTTCAACAAACTCATTAATAAGAGGACGAGGTGAAGACGAGGCAATAGCCAATTTAATCCCCAGATTATAAAGCTGACTAAACGTTTGCGGCACATCAGGATTTAAGAGTTTTTTCCATGGTGTAGGGTGTTCCTCTGTATATGCCTGATACGCTTTTTTCAACAGAGTACGCTTTTTCTCGTGAGAAATAAGCTTTTCCCAAATACTGGCATCACTATCCCCTGTAGCATCAGGAAACTTATCAAAATAGATGCCGTGTTCTGCTAAATAGTTCTCTCTCCGTTGTCTATAAAACCCTTCCGTAAAAGCGAGAACACCGTCCATATCAAAGAGTACTGCTTTAATCATCCTGTTACATCCCCAAAAGGGGCGAACATAATGTTCGCCCCCACACAAAACTGCTGGTAGTTAGTATTTTTAACAAGCAAAACAAATATTAATATTCAAGCTTCCACATATAGCGTCGCATGGTAAGCGGATGTTGCCGAGCTTCTGCGATATGCTCGGCAAAAACACGTATAACTGCCGTATGGACAATGGGATTGAAATAGGTAATCACACTTGGAGGAACGGCGGCAGATAACCCATAATCCTTAGCATCAATTACAAGATAGCGTGCATTAAAACGCTGTAAAAAAGTCAGTGCACGAGCATCCATGGGACGGGTTGCACCATCGGCCATAAAGAGGACAAAGTTGTGATTGGAATCAGTTAACTCAAAGGGGCCGTGGAAAAATTCACCTGAATTGAAGTTACCAGAGTTAATCCACTGCATTTCCATCATAAGGAACAGCGAAGTAGAGTACGCTACCTTCTCACTCGCACCCGAAGCAAGAAAATGAATACATTCGTCATCCTTGTGTTTTTGAGCCCAGGTTTCAGCAGCCATGCCAACAGATTGTGCTGCCTTCTCAGCAACATCTCCTACAGCAGCAAAACCAGCAAGCATATCCTCATAATGTGTATAGCCTTCGGTTTGTTGAAGAATTTCTAGAGCCACATCCAGCGCATATGCCATCTTCTCAGTCTTGGCAGCATAATTTACTTCAAAGCCATGCACAATAACGTGATCGACACCCTTAGTTAAAGCAGAGTCTGCAACATGAGTAATCGCTACAACAGGTGCGCCTGCATCTTTTGCAGTTTTATTTGCAACAACGGTCTCAGCTGTTGAACCACCAAGGGAGCAGGTTACTACAAAAGTGTTTGGACCAAGCCAGCGAGGTGTATCCATATTAAATTCATTAGCCGTAAAAAGTTGTACGTTGAGCTTATGTGTATTGTTTGCCAAAAAATATTTGGCTGGATAGAGCTCAGACATTGAAGCACCGCAGCCAACAAACGCCACCGAATCAATCTGATGACTGGACAAAACAGAACTAACAATTTGCTTGGGGGTATCGGTATTGATATACATCTATACATTCCTTTATTTACTACGAGACAAGAGTTCAAAAGAAGACTCTTGCATTATGTATAACGACAAATAGTGCATTGAGACGAAATACCTTAAGCAAGCACTCCAAGTGCAGAAAGTGCTACTCCACCAACGATTGCAATCACAAGTAACCAACCAGTACTGACATTCTTTTTAATGAACCAATACATAAGACCTGTTAACGCTAGCGGAATAATCTGAGGCTGGATCGAATCAAGAATATCTTGAATAACCACGGTGCCATCAGAGAAGGTTAAGGGACAGGTAGCGCCAATTAAGGTTGCAATCATGCCGCCTACTGCCATAAGGCCGACAATACCACAGACATACATCACCTTATCCATAGTGTTGCCACTCTGTAGACGCGATAGATATTGCTGGCCGCCCTGATAACCAAGTTTTGCCGCAAACCAAGTAACAAGAACAGATGGAACTATGGAGATAAGCATCGCAATAACTGGACCCATCATATTGCCTTGTTGTGCCAACGATACTCCGAGACCAAAAGCAATGGTACGGATTGTACCTTGGAAAAATGAGTCACCAATACCAGATAAAGGACCCATAAGAGAGGTTTTAACGGCATTAATTGCATCAGGATCAAAATTATCACGATCCGCAGCGTATTCTTCTTCCATAGAAGAGGAAAGACCGAGTACAAAGGCACTTGTCTGGGGAGTGCAGTTATAAAAAGCCATGTGCCTTCTATAGGCTTCTTTCTTTTGCTCAAGCTGCACAGGATCAGATTCGTCGGGATACAGGCGATCCAGTGTAGGAACCATGCCGTATAGGAAGCCCATATTCATTTGACGTTCGTAGTTCCAAGAGTCTTGAATAGCCCAAGAACGCCAAAACATCTGCCAAATTTTCTTGTTGAGCGTAGTATCTGTAGTTTTAGAAATCTCAGCAGACTTCGCAGCAGTATCAGTAGTTGTCATAATGCCTTCCTCCTTACTCATCATCATCTTCGAGAGGGTCGTAATCGCTTTCCGTACGAGCACCAGCAAAACTCACGTTTTTGCCAAATTTGGTTGAAACCAAAATCAAAGCAAGAATGACTCCAAAAATAGACACCGCAGTAACGCCGAGATTGAGCCAAGCGGCGAGCATAAATCCAAGAAAAAGGAAGACTGCCATACCTTTATTGAGCATCATAGAAAGCAGGAGAGCCAAACCATAAGCGGTAAGAACCTTGCTTGCAACGTTCAAGCCATTAGTAATCCACTCAGGAATCATATTGACGATGCTCTGTACCACATCTGTACCAAGGAATACGGCAAGGAAAATAGGAATGAAATACATAAGTGAATAAAGAATGGTACCAACCACAATATGCATGCGATAAGCAACCTTGAAGTGTCCGAGTTCAATCTGAGCATCGGCCACATGAGTAAGAGCCGCGATAACAGAACGAAAAACAATACCCAATAGCTGGCCCAGAACAGCAATAGGTATTGCAATGGTCATTGCTGTTTCTACGGAAGCACCGGTAAGACACGCAAAAGCAGATGCAACAATACCACCTAGTACCATATCAGGTGGCACCGCTGCCCCCACCTGAACAAGACCCATGCTCACCAGCTCAACAGCCGCACCAACAGCAAGGCCCGTTGCAGGATCGCCAAGAACTATACCCACAAGAGTTGCTCCGACAAGTGGCTGCTCGAAGTTCAATCTACCCAGCAGGCGTGAGTCAAGCATACAAAAGATGCCGATAAGCCCAACGAGGACCGCACTGACGAACGTGTTCATACGCTTTCTCCTTCCAATGTGCTAAAAAAGATGCCAACTCAATCTGTTTGTATAGCTGTCTTTCTCTTTATTTAAATGAGCTAATATCAGTACGCATTTGCGAGGGAGTTTGTTGTTCATAAATTTTGATACCTAAATCAAGAAGTTTTTGAGCATCAGCACGCTCAGAAGCGTCTAAAAAGACAGAGCTATCCTTACCACCTACAGGAATTGCTCCATCATGATTGGCCGCTGCACCAAAATTGAGACTTTCAAAACCTTTACCTTGGTATTGTTGGCAGAACTCAAGCATCTCATGGACATTTCCAAAGATAAGCATGACGTTCTCGCCTAGAGTGTTGAGCTTTTTCATCTTTGCCAAAGCCCGATCAACAGTAAAAACGTTAAGAAAAACGCCTGATGGTTTGGCTAATTTGAGTGCATTTTTCTTTATCTCATTGGTGGCAGCATCGTTGTCCACAACAATAATGCGTTGCGCCCCCACTGAATTAACCCAAGAAAATACAACTTGACCATGTAATAAGCGATAATCAAGACGCACCAAAACAATGTTTGCTGGTCCTCCTTTACCTACATGAGCAGGTTTCTTTTGTAATGGTGTTGGAGTCTCGGTTTCGGTAACAGAAATATCTCGTAACCCCGCACGAGCATCACGAATCATAGACTGTAGATCATCTGAAGAGATTGGATGAGATTCAAGTGCTAGAGACAAAATTAGAGGCATATTCATACCACTAATAACTGTCACAGACGGATTCTCGTTATAAATCTCTACCATTGAATTATTAACGCTGCTCCCAAGCATATCTGTACAGATGTATACCCGATCTGCTGGATCAAAACTTGCAATAAGTGCACGTGCTTTATCAGTCACAGTCTCCTTATCATCACGTTTAAGCGTGATGACATGGATATTATCAACATTCCCAATAATCATTGACAAAGTATCACGAGCGCCCAGCGCAAGTTCACCGTGTGACGCAAGAATAAGTTGGTTCATTCGTTCTCCTCCTAACATTTGTTACGTTACATACGTTACATATGACTATTACATACATAACACCCATAATAAAAAGGGTGACGGATAAGCTTTAGTAGATTCCCTTCCACATATAACGACGTGTCATATAGTCCTTCTGAGTAACTTTTGAGAGCGCACGCATATACACGTTGTTAAGAATTGGAGAGAAAAGAAGATGATTGAAGTATTCTGAGATGCTAGTATCAAAGTCATATAGACCAATCTCAGCAGCATCTAACATATATACTCGTTCGCCACCATGTTTCTTGAGAAATGTTGCGGCACGTTCGTCTGCAGGACGACAACGTCCTGCAGAAATGAGTTGAAATACACTTGTTTGTTTATTAAGAGTTTCAAAGGGCCCATGAAAGAAATCACAACTATTTGTTGTCACAGAGTCTATCTGAAGCATTTCTTGAATATTACAAATTGAAAATACGTATGCTGCACCAAAACTAGGCCCACAAGCAAGAACATTAATAGTAGGTTTATCTGCATTCATCTGAGCCCATTTTTGTGCAAGAGGAGTAATGTGCTCTACTGCTTTGCGATATATGGAATCAATGAGATCAAAAGACTTTATTGCGGAGGTATACTCTGCATATCCTTCTAATTGCTCAACTAAAGTCATAGCAATCATAAGTACAATTGCTGAGTTTGTATGACCCATATTGCTTGAATCTATAGCAAGACTGTCATATGAGATGTTGTAGTCACAAACTTTAGTCAAATCGGATTCATCTACATAAACACCAATTGTTGCGGCACCAAGTTTTCTTGCAATACGAGCCGCATTAATAGTTTCAGGTGTACCACGCATAGACACCGCAACAACAAGAGTAGTTTGATCTACAAAAGCAGGAGTTGCATACACGAACTCATTACTGGTAAAGACATAAGAATTAACTGTATGCGATTCATGTTCCATAAAATACTGAGCTGGATAGTTACCACCGTTTGAACCACCAGCGCCAATCCAAACAACGCGATTAATACCACCAGCTTCTTGCCTCGTCTTAAGAATATTTTGCACCACATGGGCAATATGCTCCTGCTTGGTCATCGTACACCTTTCTTTTCTCTATGGACCGTCACTATATATATACATATAAGACGTTATATACGTCTAGATATTATGTATGAGTGGTGGTTTTTTTGGTGCAGACGGTAGTTATGCTAATGAGATTGATACGTTGTGACCTTCAATCGTGTAGAAAATTCGTTGCATTCTACCTGCAATTATTAAGAGATAATAAGCACTGTGTCTCTGCTTATATATCCAAAATTCAGATGCGCTACCCTGCTTGCCAAACGCCACGTTCTATTTCAGAAAAAATGTCAAAAGCCACGTTCTATTTCAAAGGACCTGACGTTTCCGCAGGTAAATTTTTTGGGCGTGAAGAGATACGTGGCTTTTGGCTAAAAAAGTGAAGTAAAACGTGGCGTTTGGCATCTGGTGTGAAACAGAGTGTGGCGTTTGGCAAGCAGGTCAGCACGAGTATGAAATAGGATGTGGCTTTTGGCACTGGGCAACGTGGCTTCTGGCCTAGATGGTGGATTATCTATCACTCCGTATCACTCACTTAAACAAGAAAAAAGGCCAGAGCCGAAACTCTGACCTGTTACTTGTGGTGGAGACAATGGGGTTCGAACCCACGACCTCAGGCTTGCAAAGCCCGCGCTCTCCCAGCTGAG